>CANRCY010000104.1 GCA_947629225.1 uncultured Clostridia bacterium
ACGGTTATGTGTATGTGGCACAGTGCGCGATGGGCGCGGACAAGGCACAGCTCGTGAAGGCGCTCAAAGAGGCAGAGGCATACCACGGACCTTCCCTCATCATCTGCTATGCGCCCTGCATCAACCACGGCATCAACATGACGAAGTCGCAGGCAGAGGAAAAGAGCGCGGTGGATTGCGGCTATTGGCAGCTCTACCGTTACAACCCCGAGCTCGCGGCAAAGGGCGAGAACCCCTTCACCCTTGATTCCAAGGATCCCACGGGCGATTATCAGGCGTTTATTCTCGGCGAGACCCGCTACGCCTCCCTCAAAAAGACGCAGCCGCAGATCGCGGACGAACTCTTCAAGAAGACGGAGGAGAGCTCCAAGGAGCGTCTCGCGGGCTACAAGAAGATGGCTGGCAGAGAATAATTCGCAAAACGCAATACGTATCAAAAAAACGGCTCCTCAGAGCCGTTTTTTTTGCGCGTCCTTCCGCCCCGCACGCAAGCGTCATTCCGAGCCGAACTGCTATAACGAAGTCCGAACAGCAGCTCTCCGAGGGAATCTTGCTACGTCCAAGTACGTTAAAAACCAAACCAAAACGCAACAAGATGCCTTCGCGGATTGGCAAAGCGGACTTCTCACTCCCCATTCTCCAACCGCGTCACCCTGAGCTTGTCCGCTCCATCCGTCATTTCGAGCGGAGCGTAGCGAAGTCGAGAAATCTCTACATTGTTTTAACACTAAGGTAGAGATCCCTCGACTACGCTCGGGATGACGTTTAAGAACAGCGCGGGGCGACTATGCTCAACATGACGTTTTGGAGAAAAGGCGCATTCTGAACACGTCGCTTTTACTCGCTTAGAATTATGATCTTTTGTTCTTCTGCACCGCGCAACGACTTTGCTACCCGAAGCGCCATGCGATACTCTTCTCCGACGTTTCGCAAAAGACCCGAAAGTCGGGAACGAGGAACTTGTACGCACAAACTTTCCGCCAGCTTCAAATTCTTCTCCGCTTCGCACAGGTAACAGAGATATTTCTCGATTTCATCTCTCATGATTCCATTATATAATTCTACCGTCTATATGTCAAGCATATTTTCATTCTATAATGAAAACATTACTGAACGGAGACATGAGATGAAACTGCGCGTATTGGAAATTCTCGAAGAGAAACACAAAACAAAATATTGGCTTTGGATGCAAATCGGGTGTAGCTATCAAAATTTCAACAACATGGTGACGAATAAAACAAAGTCTATCCGCTTTGAAACATTGCAGTCGCTCTGCGAAATTTTGGAGTGTACGCCGAACGACTTGTTCGATATGGAAGAGAAATAAAATCCGCCGCCCGAGGGCTGTGCCCTCGGGCGGCGTTTCGAATTCAAAACTTCCTATCTTCTTCTCGTGTTCGCAAGCACGACCAAAAGGATCCGCAGGAAATAGACGAGCGAAATGAGCATGGAAGCGACGTACGTCATCGCCGCCGCCGAGAGCACCTTGCTCGCCCCTTTGAGCTCCTCGCTCGTCAGAATCCCCTCCTGTTCGAGCATTTTTTTCGCCCTGCGCGAGGCGTTGAACTCGACGGGGAGCGTCACGAGCATAAAGAGGGTGGAGAGGGAATAGAGCCCGATCCCGACATACATGATGATCTGCCCTGCCATGGACCCCTTTGCCGCAAAGAGGAAAATATCGAGCAGCATGCCGACGAGAATGACGGGGAGCGCGAGCCGCGACCCGATATTCACGGCGGGCACGAGCGCCGCCCGCACTTGATAGGGAATGTATCCCCTCTTCTTCTGCATGACATGCCCGATCTCATGCGCCGCCACCGCAACGGAGGCGACCGATGCCGAGCCGTAAGTGCTCTGCGAGAGGTTGACCTGTTTTTTTGCGGGATTGTAGTGGTCGGTGAGCCGCCCCGCAACGCGGTTTACGGCGATGTCGTGCACGCCGTTCTTGCGGAGAAGCCGCACCGCCGTGTCGTACCCCGTCATGTTGGAGTGATTGGGCACGCCGTCGTACTTGGCGTAAGTGGAATTCACCTTTGCGCTCGCATAGGCGGAGAGCGCCATAAAGGGAATGAGAATGAGCAAAAACAGGAAATAATACATAGAACTACCTCATTGATATTATAACACAAATCGCGCGCGCTAAAACAAAGACGCGCATATCGCCGCGGGATTTCCGTTTCGGAAATCCCGCGACAACGTTATTGTAAAACCAAATCGGTTCGGACAAAAAATTTTTCCCCTAAACCTTGCTTTTTTCGTTCGATTATGCTAAACTATACCCGTCGTACAATTTTATTGTAGGTTGCGTAGATACGATCGGCATAGGTGTATCCTTTTATCTGCGCGATAAAATTGTACGACAAACCAATTACGGGATACTTTATGCGGGCATTCCGTGATCGGAATGTCCTTATTTTTTGCCCGTAAATATCGCAAAAGGAGAAGTAATATGACTCGAAAAAAACGACTTTTGATCGTTCTTGCGATCATACTTGCAGCAATCTTTGTTGTCGCGATCGTACTCGCAGTACTGTTTACACGCAACAGCAATAAGCCCGATGATCCCAATACCGAAATTTCGGGTAGCGAACAGGGCGGCACGCAGGGCGGCTCTGGTTCGCAGAGCGGCGGCGAACAAGGTGGTTCGCAGGGCGGCTCTGGTGAACAAGGCGGCACGCAGAGCGGCAGCGGACAGGGCGGCTCGCAGGGTAGCGGGTCGGATGTGCATGTCCATACTATGAATAAATTTGAGCAACAGGACGCGACCTGCACCGCCGAAGGCAAAAAAGCCTATTGGCATTGCTCGGGCTGTAATAAAAATTATCTTGACAAAGACGGCAATCAAGAGGCAGGCGACCTTACCATTCCTAGGCTCGATCATGAATTGCAAAAGCATGAAGCAAAAGAACCGACTTGTATCGAGGACGGCAATTTACTCTACTACGAATGTACGCATTGCCACGGATTGTTCCTCGACGATACGCAGAAAGAGCCCACGACAAAAACCGCAGTCACCCAAAAAGCCACGGGACATATGGCGGAGACGGAATGGGAAAAAGACGGAACGTCCCATTGGCATAACTGCGAAGTTTGCGGACAGATGGTCCCCGAAAGCGCAGTCGCGCACAGCTATGACGCAAAATGGGAAACGGACGCGGTTGCCCATTGGAAGGAGTGCGAAATCTGCGGATATGTCAATCGATCGACGCATGAATTCAGAGAAAACGATCTCTGCTCCGTCTGTAATTACAAACAGAAGTCGTTCTCCGTTGGGTTGGAGTATACACTGAATGAAGATCAAATATCCTATTCGGTGACGGGAATCGGGAGTTGCAAGGATGCCGATATTGTGATACCCGAAACATACGAAGAAAAACCCGTGACTTCGATTGGACGGTATGCGTTCGCGGGTTGTAGCGGGTTGACTTCGGTCGACATACCAGACAGCGTGACCTCAATCGGAAATTATGCGTTCTACGAGTGCAGTGGGTTGACTTCCGTCATGATCGGGAGCGGCGTGACCTCAATCGGAAATGATGCGTTCCGAGATTGTAGCGGGTTGACTGCGATTACCATTCCGAACAGCGTGACCTCAATCGGAGATGATCCGTTCTCTGGTTGTAGCGGGCTGACAGAAATAAAAGTAGATGATAACAATAGAATATATCATTCGCAAGAGAATTGCCTGATCGAAACGCAAAGTAAAACGTTGATTGCTGGATGCAAAACAAGCAAGATCCCCGACGACGGCAGTGTGACTTCGATCGGAGATTGGGCGTTCAGGTATTGCGGCGGGTTGACTTCGATCGTCATTCCCGACAGTGTGATCTCGATCGGATATCAAGCGTTCTACGAGTGCAGTGGGTTGACTTCCGTCACGATCGGAAGCGGTGTGACCTCGATCGGAGATTATGCGTTCTACGAGTGCAGTGGGTTGACTTCCGTCACGATCGGAAGCGGTGTGACCTCGATCGGGGATGAGGCGTTCTACGGTTGCAGCAAGCTGACTTCAATCGACATTCCCGACAGCGTGACCTCAATCGGAAATTATGCGTTTCGGAATTGTAACGGACTGACTTCGATCGACATTCCCGACAGCGTGACCTCAATCGGAAATTATGCGTTCTACGAGTGCAGTGGGTTGACTTCCGTCACGATCGGAAGCGGTGTGACCTCGATTGGAGGTGCGGCATTCTCGGGGTGCTATGGATTAGAGAAATTTGAAGTTGCAGAAAAAAATCCGAATTACAGCAGTCAAGACGGGATATTATATAACAAGGCAAAAACTAAATTCGTTTATACTCCCCATGCAATCAAGGGGGCAGTCGTCATTCCCGACGGCGTGACTTCGATTGGAAATAGTCAGTTCTACGGTCGCAGTGGGTTGACTTCGATCGTCATTCCCGACAGCGTGACCTCGATTGGAGATTGGGCGTTCGAGGGTTGCAGTGGGCTGCACACAGTGCGTTTTAAGAATCCGAACGAGTGGAAAGTTTCGCAGAAGAGCGATATGTCATTCGCAGAAACCGTATCGGGGCTCAACGATCCCGCAAGGGCCGCAAACTATTTGACGAGTACCTACTACGACTATTATTGGAAGCGGTATGAGTAAGCGGGAACGTCTCCGCGAAAAACAGGTATAATTCCGCCGAAAATTTCCCAAATTATCGGCATGAGGAAGATCAAGCAAAATCCGCTCGGGAAGGGGCGGGAAGAGCGGGAGACCTGCTTCCCCGAATCGGGCAGAGCCGAACTTCACCCGAAAGGCGGAGAAAGGGTATGACGGGAAAATCGCGCGAAAATTACAACCGCAATTATATCAACTATGTCAACTCCTTCGACCCGCCCACCCAGCACTTTAAGACGTGCGGCAGAGCCTTCCTTGTGGGAGGCTTTATCTGCTGTATCGGGCAGTTTTTCAGATACATGCTCGAATTTGCGGGGCTGACGGGCGACGAGCTCGCGGGCACCGTGTCCGTCATTCTCATCTTTTTGGGGACGTTTTTGACGGGGCTCGGCGTGTACGACCGCATCGGCAAGAACGCGGGCGCGGGGAGCATTGTCCCCATTACGGGGTTTGCGAACTCCGTCGCCTCCCCTGCCATCGAGTTCAAGACGGAAGGCTTTGTCTATGGCATGGCGGCGAAGATGTTCATCGTAGCGGGACCCATTATCGTATTCGGCGTGAGTGCGGGCGCCGCCGTAGGGCTCATCTATTGGCTGATCGGACTGTAAAATATTTCGCGCGATTCTTTGCTCGTGCCCCCTCCCTTGGCGCCCCCTTGAGGGGGAGCTGTCACGCAGAAATGCGTGACTGAGGGGGTGTCTCTTCGAAAAGAATCACGCGATGGTCGGTCTCCCCCCACGGACGGGGATTCGCGGGGTGGGCATAACTGTCATTCCGAGCGTAGTCGAGGAATCTCTGCCTCATTATAAAAATGCGAGATTTCTCGATT
>CANRCY010000105.1 GCA_947629225.1 uncultured Clostridia bacterium
TTCACCTGCGCGATGGCGGGCTCGATCTCCACCCTGATCTCGGCGAGTTTCGCCATTTCCCCGTCGGTGATGACGGCGGTATCGGGCGAGACGCGCGGCATTTCCTCCGTCAGCCCCGTGACGAAGAGAACGGGCACGCGGCAAAAGCGGCTGTCGGTCGCCTCGCCCACGAGCACCGCGTCGAGCGATTGGGGGATCATGGAAATTTCGAGCGCGGAGAGCGCCCCTTTGAGCCCGTCGTAAAATTCCCGCGCGGTAAAGGGACGGTCCCCCGCCACTTCGCCGATCTCGGTGAGGATTTTTTCGAGCGGGTCGAGGGAGAGAAACTTCTTCTCCGCCCCCGAAAACGCCTCTTGCAAGCGTTCCGTGAGCTTATCTGCCCCGCAGAGGACGCGCAGGGCGCGGATCGCGGCGACGTAGTCTCTTCCTCTCCCCTTCCGCGGGAAGAGCCCCAAAAAGGCGAGCATGCGCTCGCGGCAAGCGGAGAGCGCCGCTGCATCGTACCCCTTCTCCTGCCTGATCTCCCGCCGCACCCCGCCGCGGTAGCTGCCGTAGCGGAGCAGGTAGTTGCGGTAAGCGTCTCCCCCGCCGAAATAATAGCTCGCGGCGATCGCGTCCGCCTCGTCGGGCAAAACGCCGTCCGCGACGGCGATGAGAACGTCAAGCACGAGGGCGCAGAAGGGATGTTCGGAGAACGCCCGCTTTTTATCGGCAAAGAAGGGAATGCGGTAGGATTCGAAGGCGCGTTCCACCGCAAGAAAGCTCCCCGAAGAAACGAGCACCGCAATGTCGCGGTAGCGCGCTCCCTCGAAGACGTGTTTTTTGATGAGCGCCGCCACGGCGGAGAACTCCTCCGTCTCGTCCGCCGCCGTAAAACGGCGAACTTTTTCCGTTTTGCACTTGGGGCGGTCGCCGGGAGAGAAGAGCCCGTCGCGCAGAACGCGCGCTTCCCCCGAAAGACTGTCCTTTTCGGCGACGACCTCCGCGCCGCCGCATTCCGCGCACGCGCCGTAAAAGAGCCGCGCCGCTTCGTTGGTGTAGAGCTCCGCCTTCCCCGCGAGGAAAATCCCCGCCGCCGAACGGAAGGAAAGCAGGGCTGCGCGCACCCCTTCGAGCGCCTGCGCCGTAAAGGATCGGAACCCGAAAAAGATGATGTTCTCGCGGGGGTCCGCGGAAAGTTTTTCGGGCAAGAGGGCGAGATAGCCGCTCTCGTCCAAGAGCCCCTTTTCCGCAAGGCGGGCTTCGTACGCTTCGAGAAGAAGGGCAAGGTCGAGGAGCTTTCCCCTGAGCGCCCCCTCGGAGACCTCCGCGCTCCTACGGAGCATTTCGCCGTCCACGCGGGAAGCGGAGAGCTGGGCGATCGTCTCGTAGACCGCCTGCGCCGCGCACGGGCGAAAACAGACGAGCTGCTTTTCGTATTCGGAGAGAAGGGCGGAAACTTCGAGCACCGAGCCCTCTTTGGAGAGCACCTTGGGACCCGCGAGATAGCGCGCGAAGGTGGAAACTTCGGTGAGGAAGGTCCCCCCGCACGCCGCGAGCACCGCCCGTTCGGCGAGAAGGGTAAGCCTGTCCTCGCAAAAGACAAGCGTGCGCTCCCCCCGCGCTTCGGCAGCGGAGACTTCCCTGCCGAGGCAGGAGAGCGCGTCGTCCAATGTTGCCGCTGTAAACACCTTCGGCATAGCGCTTTTCCCCTTCTTTGGTTTCTCTTATGTCTGCGCGGCAATGACGCCGCAAGCCCATTATATCATAATTTTCGGAAATTTCTCTCTTATTTTCGGCGATTTGTTTTTACAAAGCAAAAAAAATATGCTATAATGCACTTATATTTCCTATTGCGGCGGAGTTTTTATGAAAAAGAGAAATCTCGCGGGGCTGTTGCTCCTTGCCCCTTTGGTGTTGCTTTCGGCTTGCGGCGGCGTCCCCGAACTGGAGATCACGACAAAGTGGAACCGCGACGCCACGCTCGGCAACAACGTGGACGGAACGAGCGAAACTCTGGAATACAGAGTCGAATACCAAGCTCCCGAAGAGAAGGGCGACTTTTCCGTTGCCTATACGAACGGCGTCTATACCTCGGGCTATACCGTGGAGAGTATCAAGACGGAAAAAGGCAACGAAAAGGGATACATTCTGCGGACGTCCCTCGAGATCGACGTGCAGTTCTTCTACCGCGAACAGCAAACCGCAGTGATGCACGACGTGACGACTTCCGAAGTGCAATTTCTTCTCGTGGGCGACAAACTGAGACCCATCCGCAGCACGAAATCGGTGCACGAGAACGTCCCCTTCCGAAACGTCAACTCCATCAAGGACTGTTACGGCGAATACGATTACGAGTTTGCGATCGAGTATGACAGCGACGACAGTACGATCACCAAAGCGGACGTCACCTTTACCGACCGCAGTTCGGACGGCGGAGAGCCCGTAAAGAACGAGTATCCCGTCAAAGGCAAGGGCACTTTCCTCGACAACGAAGAGATCTTGTTCGCCCTGCGCGGCATGAAATATTCGGAAGGTCTCTCCTTCCGCACCTTTAATACCACGATGAAGAACGTTTCGACCGTCGCTTTGAGGAGCGTGCAGGAGACGGAGCAGGCGATCTCCTTCAAGCTGGACGGCGAGAACAGCCTCGTTCCCCTCTCCGAAG
This sequence comes from uncultured Clostridia bacterium, assembly GCA_947629225.1. Lineage (GTDB taxonomy): Bacteria > Bacillota > Clostridia > Christensenellales > Borkfalkiaceae > Gallimonas. The sequence continues at coordinate 2,648 of CANRCY010000105.1, forward strand.
GCGAAGAAGGGGCGATCATCCCCGTCTATCAGATCGAGCTGTCGCTCGGCGGCAATATCGGGCAGTCGCGCACGGTCGTGATCGCAAAACAGAACGACAAAGGTAGCGAAAACGTCTACCATTGCGTCCCCGTGAGCATCTATTCTCCTCTGCTCTATTCGCTCGGAGAACTGCGGTTTACCCTCCAAAGAGCGACCTTTACCAAATAAAGTTTGATTTTTCTCCCCTCCGCGGAAACCCCGCGGAGATTTTTTTTGCAAAAAAAGCTCTCCCGCGAAAGGGAGAGCCGCATGCCCGCGCGGGGCTCAGCGTTCGTAAACTTCCCGTTTGAGAACGCCGATATAGGGCAAATGGCGGTACTGCTCGTTATAGTCGAGCCCGTAGCCGATGACGAATTCGTTCTCGATATAGAAGCAGTTATAATCGGGGGCGATGTCGTATTCCCGCCGCGCCGCCTTGTTGAGGAGAGTGGCGATGCGCACGGAAGAAGCGCCGCGCTCCAAGAGCAGCGCCTTGAGGTTGGCGAGGGTAAACCCGCTGTCGATGATGTCCTCCACGATGATGACGTCTCTGCCCGTGACGTCGCGGTCGAGGTCCTTGCGGATTTTGAGTTTGCCCGAAGAGACGGTTCCGCTCCCATAGGAAGAGACCGCCATGAAATCGAGCTCGACGGGCATCGTGAGCCGCCGCACGAAATCGGCATAGAAGATGATACTGCCCTTTAAGATCCCCACGACAAGCGGGTTCTTCCCGCGGTAATCGCGGTCGACCGCCTCGGCGATCTCCCGCACGCGAGAGCAGATCTGCTCCTCGGTGAGAAGGATACGTTCGCAATCCTCGTGCAATGTGTGCATGTTTTATGTTCTCCTTTGTAGGTTTTTTATAAGATAGAGATGTCTCGACACGCCTCGCATTGCTCGGCGGCTCGACATGACATTTGAGAAAAGACGCAGGGAGCATGACATCATACTGTCATTTCGACCGAAGCGAACGAAGTGAGCGAAGTGGAGAAATCTCAACCTCGCTGTTAAATATTGTAGAGATTTCTCGACTTCACTCCGTTCCGCTCGAAATGACACAAGGGAACGAACGGGGCGAAATTATAGTTGGGAAAAGAGACGGCGAGGGCTTCTTCTCGGCTCCCCTGCAAGGGGTGCCGAGATGCGGCTCTCAGAAATATCCGACCCGTTTGGTCTTTTCCGTCACCTTCACCTTGTCCGAGATCTCCACGCCCTTGATGACGAGGATCTCCGAGCCGTACGCGACAAGGGTGAGTCTTCTCCCCAGTCGCGCCGAAATTTTCCGATCGGTCAAAAACTTCTTCAACGTCTTTTTCTGCCCGCCGTAGGGAATGATAAAGTCCCCCTCCCTGCGCGAACGCACCACGCACCCCGCGGGGAAGGCGTCCAAATCGGCGCGGAGCCCGAGGCGCGGAGCCAAAACGAAAAAGTCCTCTTCGAACGGACGCTCGGCTATGGGCTCTGTCTTCTCGTAGTAAAAGACGATGTTCCCGTACTCCCGCGCCGCCGTCTTTCCGCCCGGCAGGCGAACTTTTTTGCCCGTCTGCAACGTTTTCAGCTTGGAAATTTCCGCCAAATTCGCAGACGTGTAATTTACTTTCGCGCCCATGCACAAAAAACACGCCCGCATGAAGAGCGGTTCGGGCAGGTCCGCGGGGACGAGCATGTCCCCGTGCTCGCCGACGCATTCGATCTCTTTTTTCGCAAGCGCGGTGAGATATTCGTCGTCCCGCGCGCACTGCGCCGCAAACCGCGCAAGGTGCTCCGCCGCGTTCCCGTGAATTTTTTCAAACGCGGGTAGCACGGTATGACGGATGTAATTGCGGGTGTAACTCTCGTCCGAATTGGTGGAATCTTCGACATAAGGAAGGTTATTTTCGCATACATATTGCAAAATGTCCTCTCGCGAGACATTGAGAAGGGGGCGGACGAGGAAGGGAAAGTTTTGGATGGTCTTCATGCCCGCGGGAGAAGTTCCCCGCGCAAGACGGAATAAGATCGTCTCGACGACGTCATTTTGGTGGTGTGCGGTGGCAATGAGGTCGGCTTCCTTTTGATAGATGACCCCGCGGAAGGCTTCGAGCCGTGCGAGCCGCGCCACGCTCTCGACGTTGCCTCCCCCGTTTTGTTCGATGAGAGCGGGCACGTCCACCCGCACGATCTTGAGGGGCACCCCCCACTTTTTGCAGAGCGTCTCGCAAAAATGCATGTCGCGCAGCGATTCCTCGCCGCGGATGCCGTGCTCGACATGGATCGCCGAGAGGACAACGCCGAATTCCCGCATACGGGTGTAGAAACAGTGCAGAAGGCACACCGAATCGGCGCCGCCCGAGAGCGCGACGCACACCCGCTTGCCCCTATATGCTTCCATATCGAATAAACTCATTATAGTCCCCGTCTGCTTCCGCAAATCCGATTATATCACATCTTTCCGAAATAGGCAAGGCGAAGCGGCAGGTTTTTTCGCCGCGCCGCCCGTTTCGGCGAAACGGGCGGCGCGGCAGACTTCTGCGGCAATCCCAAGAGAGCGAAAATTCGGCAGCGCTGCGGAAATGAATGCACGCGAAACTTCCGAGAGAAAAAATAATTTTCGAAATTCTCCCAAAAACGATTGACAAACGCGCGTTCTTCCGTTACAATAAATAAGCTAATCGGCGAAGCGCCGAAAAGTCCGTATCGCGGGGTAGAGCAGCCAGGTAGCTCGTCGGGCTCATAACCCGGAGGTCGTAGGTTCGAATCCTACCCCCGCAA
>CANRCY010000106.1 GCA_947629225.1 uncultured Clostridia bacterium
GGTATTTCTTCCTCGGACGCCAACCGGGTTCGAAGTGAAGAACGAGGATCGCGTCGACGTTTTCGTATTTCAGAAGCGGGAAGACGGGAATGTTGTCCATCGCGCCGCCGTCGAACGTGATCTGCCCGCGGAAGAAATGCAGTCCCGTCAGGCAAGGATAAGAGACCGCCCCCGCGATAAACGGCTTCCACTTCTTCATGTACCTTCCGTACATCTTGCCGTAGTCCATATGTAAAAAGGGAAGATAGACGATCGGCGCATATACGGGGACCGAGAGAACGTCGTCTTCCTTCACGATGGACGAAATAATATCGCGCAGAAGATGTTTGAACCAGATGTTGAGCATCAGGTCGACAGACGAATCAAAGTGGAGAGAGCTCCAGATCTCGTTCAAGAGGTCGACTTTTCCCGCGGAGAACGCATACCCGCTGAAAAGACCGATCGACGAACAAGAGATCGCTGTAATTGTCTGCGATGCGTCCTCTTCGCGGAGCGCCTTCAAAAATCCCGCCTGGTATGCTCCCTTGGAAACGCCGCCCGCAAGCACAAGCCCGAGATTCATATTGCACCTTACTCTGCGGATTGTTCCAACATGTATATATTTATGTTTCTATTTTAATAGGAATGTCCCCGTTTTGTCAAGTATTTTTCGACAATTTGTTTAGAAAACTTCAAAAATAGCCTGTATAGAAAAATCGGGAAGGCTTTGCGCCCTCCCGATCTTTCAATGTTCCATAAGCGATTTCAAATATTTTTCGTACTCTTCGTCGGTGAGCCGTGGAACTTTTTTCTTCTTTGCCATAAGACCACCTCTTTCCGTTTGAAAGAAGTATGCCCTACCGCTCTGCCTTTTATTCTGTGCGGAGAGCGATGACGGGGTCTTTCTTGGCGGCGGCGGACGCGGGGATGAGCCCCGAGATCAGGGTGAGCGCAACGCTGATGAGCACCATGATAGCCGCCGTGAGAATGGGCAGCGAGGCGATCCCCGCAATCCCCGAGAGCGAATAGATGATCGTGTTGATGGGGATTTCGAGAATGTAAGTGACTGCCGCGCCGATGAGCCCCGCGCCGAGACCGATGATGAACGTCTCCGCATTGAAGAGGTTGCGGATGTCCTGTTTGCGCGCGCCGAGAGAGCGGAGAACGCCGATCTCCTTGACCCGCTCCACGACCGAAACGTAGGTGATAATGCCGATCATCACGGACGAGACGACGAGGGAGATCGCGGTGAAGGCGACGAGAACGTAGGTAATAACGTCGAGGATCGTCTGCACCATTCCCATCAACAGCCCGACCGTATCGGTATAAGTGATCTTATTTCCTTCGCCGAGCCCTTCCCATTCTGCCTGCGTTTCTTCGTCCCACAACGCCTTTCTCTCCTCTTCCGTCGTGCCGCAGCGCTTGTTCCACTCGTCGAGGACGGAGAGCACTTTCTCCTTGCTGTCGAAATCTTTGGGATAGATCGCGATCGCGCTCGGCTCGTCCGATCCGCCGACATAGCGGAGCGGCGAATCGGTCGAAGAGATCATGATGCTGCCGCCCTGCATTTGCGTGTAATAGCTCGACAAATTGGGGTTGGACACGGGCACGCCGACATAAACGCCCCCGTACGCGTCGACGTAGCTGCCTTTGATCCACTTGACGATTTGGCTCTCCATGTTCTTGCGGATATACTTCATGAGCGTCTGTTCGGTCAGGTTGAGCCCTTCCGAAAGACAGCCATAGGTATAGCCGTTCTTCAATTTGAGCACGGCGGAGATGGTGAGCTTCATGCCGCTCTCCTCAGAAACTTCGAGGGTAGCGGGTCTGCCGCCGTCCTTATAGTTGAAGGGATAGCCCGTACCCGTCAGAGGATTATAGTCGGGGTTTGGCACATAGATCGCGTCGTTGTAATAGAGCACATATTCCTTTCCGACGACCGAGGAAATATCGACCGTATTGTCCCATTCTCCCTCTTCCATGGTGCCGTTCTTTTCGAGGAAGGGAGAGATGAACTGCCGTTCGTTGATGAGCCCGAGTTGCGCCGCCGTCATATCGGTGAGCGCGCCGTTCGCCCCTAAAACAAGGACGATCTCGTTCTCGTTCTGCGGGAAATGCCCCTCGCCCACAATGTCGTACTGCGTGAGCACGAAGTCGCCATATCCCTCGCTCGAAATATCCTGCGTATCGGGCATACGGTGGGTAATACTGCCGAAGAAATCGGCAAACGGCAGGAGCGCCGCGTAGCCGCTGTTCTCCGTATCCTTAGACGAATACTCGATCAACTGCCCCATATAGAACTGTTTGAGCGCGGAGAGCGAGAAATTTTCGGCATGCAGGTCGGAAGGGTCGCTGATCCCGCCCACATCGACCGACGTATAGAGGTTATCCACAACGGACACGCCGTAGCCGTAGGAGAGCGCGTAGATGAGGTCGTCCGAAAGATTCTTTTTCAGATAATCGGTATATCTCTCCGAAATGTTGTTTACCACTGCCATTTCTTTGGCAAGCCCCGTGAGGAAGGCGTTGATGTAGACCTTATCGTCGAGCTTCGACATATCGGGCAACTCGTTCATCTCCTGCATGGAGCCCATGACGGCGGTCATGTCGAAGCTATTCTCGGTGACCTGTATCGGATAGTAGGAGAGCATATCCTCTTCCGTCTTTTCGATATAGCGGTTGAACCCGCTCGAAAGGGCGAGCACGAGGCAGACGCTGATAATGCCGATGCTCCCGCCGAACGCCGTGAGGATCGTCCTCCCCTTTTTAGTGAGAAGATTTCGCGCCGAGAGTGCGAGCGAAGTGAGAAATCCCATCCGTGCGCGGAGTTTCTTCCCCTCTTTTTTCGCGCTTCTGACATTGTCCGATTCGCGGTCGGCATTCCAAAGCTCCGCCTCATCCGTCCCGTCGTAGGGGTCCGAATCGGCTTCGACGAGCCCGTCGTGCAGTTTTACGATACGGGTCGCGTATTTTTCCGCAAGTTCGGGGTTGTGCGTCACCATGATGACGAGCCGTTCGCCCGAGATCTCCTTGATGAGGTCCATGACTTCAACGCTCGTCTTGCTGTCGAGCGCGCCCGTGGGCTCGTCGGCAAGCAAAATATCGGGGTTGTTCACAAGTGCGCGGGCGATCGCGACGCGCTGCATCTGCCCGCCCGAAAGCTGGTTGGGGCGTTTGTTGAGTTCTGCCCCGAGCCCGACGCGGGCGAGCGCCTCTTTGGCGCGGGCGCGCCGCTCCTCGCGCGGAAGCCCCGCGATGGTGAGCGCAAGTTCCACGTTCCCCAGAACCGTTTGGTGGGGAATGAGGTTATATGTCTGGAAAATGAACCCGATACGGTGGTTGCGGTAGACGTCCCAATCGCGGTCCTTAAAGTCGCGCGTGGACTTCCCCTGTATCACCAGATCGCCCTCGGTGTAGTGGTCGAGCCCGCCGATGACGTTGAGAAGGGTCGTCTTGCCGCAGCCCGACTGCCCTAAAATGCAGACGAACTCGTTCTTGCGGAAATCGAGGTCGATCCCCTTTAAGGCATGGACGTACCCCCCTGCGACCTTATAGTCTTTTTTGATGCCTTCAAGCCTTAACATTTTATACTATTTCTCCGGTTCTTGGTTTTCTTCCTTTTGATATCCGTCCACGATCGTGCAGAATGCCTTGCAGAGTTCGTCGTATTCGCCGATGAACTGTTCGAGGCGTTCCTTCCCGATAAGAGGGGAGCACATATACGCTGCAATTGCGATAATATGGCCTTACATCGTCCGTTTCATCGTATCGTTCTATTATGCCGTCGCTTATAAACGTTTCGATATATTCCCTGGGCAGGGCGTCCTGCATGCTTGTTTCGTATTTGCCCAATAAATAAAACTTAGTTTGAGGATGCTGCTTTTTAACGATTTTCGCCGCCTGCAAAAACTCTCCCACCCCTTTGCTTTTCAAAAGCCGGGACAACATAAAAAAGGCAGGTTCACGAGGATAGGGCGCTGCTTCAAAATGTGCCAAATTAACGCCCGAACCATGTACGATCGCACATTTCGATTCTTCAACTAAGCGGCGTTCGCAAAATTCTTTCATATCATCCGCATTTTGAAAAATCACATGATCGGCTTTTCGCAGGCCATATCGATACAGCGTTCTAACAACGCATCCAATCAGGCGCGCTTTCAATGTTGTTGCGGTAAATGTATATCCGCCGCCGGTAATCATGCTGCTGATGTTTCCAACATGTGCACGCTTGGCCGCAATGGCCCCATAGATGCACGGCTTGACGGTATACCCTAACACAGCGTCCGGTTTCTCGGTTTTTAGCAGCCGGGTAAGCGCATGCAGATATTTCAAATCCGCCATCACATTCGTACCCGCTTTATGCATCGGAATCTTTACAAACCGTGCCCCCAGCGCGGTAATCTTGTCAATATCCGCCTCATCAGGGCCCGTAACAATCACTTCGTACCCTTCGCTGATGATTTTCTTTACAAGATCACCGCGGAAATTATATACAGTTCTGTTTTTGGGTGAGATCAGAATAAACTTCATGCCATCTTACTTCTTTTCAATTTCAATTTAGGATGCGCTTCCAGCATCTTTAGGAAACTCCATGCGGTTATTTATCATCCCGCTTTTTCCTGGTTTCCATTGTTCTAATTTCCTCATATAGTCCTGATTGCGCAATCATCTGCACCACATCATGCCCCGGATCATGATTTCCCTCAATAATTGCTACATCATTTTCAAGCACCGCCACATCCCAGCCAATATAGGCTTCTTCCGGGATCTCTCGTGCCGCCTTCCTGACGGTAAAAAGCACCTTATCCCAATTGGGAACCTGAAAGCCAACCAATTTCTTTCCTGTTTTCGGATGGAACAGATACTTGTTCATAGCGTTATCGATACACAATCCATCGATAATGCCATGCTCCCTATCCAAATGCGCACAAACGCCCTTGGAATGAAGATTATCTACAATCGCATTATCTCCTCCAATCCGCAACGCGCAGGCAACAACTTCCCCCTTAAAAGTTAATACACGCACAGTATTGACAGAGGTGCTATTCAACATCGCCATATCAGAGTGCTGTTTTAACAATTCTTCTGCAATATAGTTTCTATATTCCGCTATATTGAAAGACTGTATATCTGCAACAGATATTTTATATATCCCCTTGCCCTGACCCCCCCCCGATGGTTTTATAAGCACTTCTTTGTGCTTATTCACAAATTCGGTAAATTGCGCCTGATTGCATTTGTTCATGTCAAGCCATTCCCTGCCGATATAATCTGAAAATCGCTGATTGAACAAACATTTATCGCCAAAGTACTTTTGTGATTTCACGCTGTTATACTTTTTGATCAGCCGCCGGCTTCTGCGAAAAGTGATAAAACGATTTCTCTCATAGCTCGATTTCTTATAGAACTCATACCTG
>CANRCY010000107.1 GCA_947629225.1 uncultured Clostridia bacterium
CTCGCCGTCGCTCTTGCCCTTGGGGTCGAAGTCCGAGCCGCCCTTGCCGCCGCCGATGGGCAGCCCCGTGAGGCTGTTCTTCAAAATTTGTTCGAGACCCAAAAATTTGATGATGGAGAGGTTGACGGAGGGATGGAAGCGCAACCCGCCCTTGTAAGGTCCGATCGCGCTGTTGAACTGCACGCGGTAGCCCTTGTTGACGCGCACCTTTCCGCCGTCGTCTACCCACGGCACGCGGAACAGAACGGCTCGCTCGGGCTCGACAAACCGTTCGAGGAGCGCCGCCTCTTCGTATTCGGGATGGCGCGCGATCACGGGACCGAGACTGCCCAAAATTTCGGTCGCCGCCTGATGAAATTCCGTTTCGCCCGCGTTCTTGCGTTTGAGTTCTTCGAGAACTCGCTCGATGTACTGCATTGTGGTGTTCTCCTTTTTATTTTCCGTTATATTATACCAAACTTCGCGCCCGTTTGCCGACGCTTTGCCCCTATCCGTTCTTTATAAAACCTATAAGGAGAGATTATGAAAAGAGCGGGCATACTGCCCGCTCTTCCGTTCTGTCCGGTTATTCGGCGTTTGCCGTGATCTTTGCGATCCTGTGATTTTCGGGATCGATCTCGAAGGTGACGTCGGACACCGTTGCGTAATACACGTTTCCGCGCTTTTCGGAGCTCTCGATGAGGTAGATCTGTTCGAACACGACGAGGAGCACCTCGTCCGTCTCGGTATCGATGTCCGCATACACGTCCGCGGAGCCGCCCGTGACCGTTCTGACGTTTTTGATCGTGAGCGCGCCGCTCTCGTAGAAGGGAAGCGTATCGCTGTCTTCGTCATCCTCGCTTTCGTCCACCTTTTCCGTCAACCGTATGACGTAATAGGTCGCCGAGACGAACAAGCCGCTCTCCTCGTCTGTGACGCGGGCGATGATCGTGAGCGTGGAATCCTGCATGAAGGCGAGGTCGCGCTCGATCGCCTCGCCGTCCTTCCTCAGCTCGGTGCGGTAGAGTCCGCCCACGCGGATGGAGGAGGAATCGGAGAGGATCACGCGCTCGATCTCGACTTCGTAGCCGTCCGAAAGGGTAAGCGTTTCGACCCGCGTAAAGGCGCGCACGTCGTAGCTGTAAACGCCGAACAGGCTGTAGAAAGTGTTTACGATCGCAAAGTGGAGACGGTACACATATCCGTCGGTCCCCTCCATCTCGACCGAGTAGAGGCTGCCCTGCTGGGTGTAGGGAATATCGGTGAAGGAGAGAATTTCTCCCGCGCTGTCCGCCATGCCCGATGCCGCGCCGAACACGCCCGTCGCCGTTTGGGAAATAACTTCTCCCTCTTCGTCGTACTCGTCCGTGATCGTGATCGCGCCGACGATATTGTCGATGGAGATGCCCTGCATCTGGAGCAGATAGTAGAGATAGAGATACGTCGAGGCGGGCGCGCCGATCCTGAGGCGCATGCCCGTGATCGAATAGGTGTTGTTCGACGTTCCGTCCTCCGCCTCGCCCGTATACTTGATCGTAACGTCGAAGACGTACTGACCGACAGAGACGGTCAAGGAGACGTTCCCCTCTTCGTCTGTCGTGCGGGCGACGATACAGGTGTAATTTTCTTCGCCGATGTGCACAGAACCGTATACGCGGAACTCCGCGCTGCCCGAAGGGGTAAAGTTGAGGTCGCCGAGCGGCGTTTTTTCGGTCGAGCTCGTGTGCACGGGGTATTTCTCAGCCGTATCTTCTTCGCGGGTAAAGTGGAGCATGTAGCCGCTGTTTTCATAGTAGCGCTTTCCGTTCCACTCCTTTTCGGCAGTGAACTTCCCGAAAGATTCCTCCACAAAGCCGTACTCGTTGCAATCGGGAGAGGCGTCGTCCCTGTGATAGATCAGAACTTCGCCGCTGTCGCCGACGGTGTAATAGTACCGCGTCTGCCCTTCGAGGATCATGAACCCGTAATCGGTGAAGAGCATCGATTCGAGGTCTTGGGTGTAGTAGCCGCGCTGAGGAAATTTACTCGGAACGGCAGTGCCCGCCTCTGCATCGTACACATAGATGCATGCGTCCGTCCCCGCGGTATTCGAGAAGTAGAACAAGTTCTCGGAAACGATGAGATAGTTCCCCGTTTCGGCAATTCCCCGTTCGTCGAAGCGGACGGCTGTGCCGAAGCCGTCGAGAACGATCAGGGACAGATCGGACGTGTCTAAGAAGAAGCGCGCGACTTCTTCGTAATACACGAAGAATGCGGAATAACTTTCCGAATTGATTTCGAGGGTCCCCGTCAAGCCGACGAGCGTCGTTTCTTCAGAGCCGATCTCATAGGTGAACACATACATGCCCTCGTCGTTGAGCGCGTATGTTCCCGACGCGACCTCTTCGCGACCGTTCTCTTCGCTGCTTTCCGTGAGGGTGTATTTGCCGTAACCGTCGAATTCGAGGACGTACCCGAGGATCTCCTCGTTGCGCATGATGAGGTAGGAGCCGAACTCCGCCCCGCGCTTTTTGACCGTGCGGGAGCCGTCTGCCGAAACGGAGACGTCGAAATAGAAGACGTTCGAACTGTTGCGGTCGAGGAAGCAGATCAGATTTTCGCGGTATTCGTAGTACACGCCGTCGTAGACGACGCCCGCGGTGGTATATTCCGCGTGGAAGCCGAATCCGTCGAGAATGAGCCGATCGCCCTCTTCGCTGCGGTAGGTCCCGCTGTATGTTTCGTTCTGCTTGGTGAAGTAGGTATCCGAGCCGAGGGAGATGAACAGGAAGTCGAAGGTCATTTCCCCGTCGGAAGAGGTGAAACGGTAGATGGGATCGCCGAGCGCCGTGCGCTCGTCCGCCAAGGCGACAGAGCCCTCGTAGTCGTCGCGCTTGTTATCCTCTCCCTCCACTTCGGAAGGAGTGACGACCGAGAAAATCGCCCCGCCCTTTCCGTCGAAGGTGAAGAATTCGAGACGGGAGACCTCGCCGCGGACGTTGACCGAATACATCGTGCCGAGCATGGAGCTGAGGAGCAGGAAAGTGCCGCCCTCTTCGTCGATCTCGATCGGGAGATTGCCCGAAGAAGTGATGAGAACGAAGATATTGTCGGAAAGAACGTAGCTCCCGATCATGATCGTTCTTTCCCCGTCGACCGTCACGTCGAGAACGGCGAACCCGGCGACCAGAGTGAGCGTTCCGTCCCCGTCCTTTTGGGTGTACTGCTTATCGAAGTTGGTCGTGTTCCCCTCGTTGTCCGTCATGGAATACCAATAGGCGACGGGCGCGACCCGCTGCGAGGTGGAAATGTATGCCGTGTTGAAGACGAAGGAGCTGAGCGAGGAGATATCAACGGGGGTCTCGCGGATTTCGACGTCGTCGTAATGGTTGACGAGGCGAGCCTGAATGAGCCCCGTCTCTTCGTCCCGCTCATAAGTGCCGTCGGCGATCTTGACGTACAGTCCGTCCGTGCCGTAGGCATAGACGAAGAGTTCGTTCATCTCCTTCTCGTTGAGAACGATGAGCGGAGCATAGTAATAGTAGACGCCCTCTTCGTCGTTGCGGTAGAAGTACTCCGCATACATCGCGTTCACGGGCGTGATGGTGCGGACCACGGTCGACTGATCGTCTACCGTCGTGACGGAGACGGAGGTGCGGAAGAGCATCTGCCCGCCGTTCGGCGACGTGACCGTGACGACCAGCCCGCCGAACGCCGAGGACATGACAGTGTAAAGCCCGCGGACTTCGCCGCTTTCGGAGCGGTAGGTCGCGTTGCAGGTGCCGTCGAGGGTGAGGCTTTCGCCGTTCTCTCCCAGATATTCCCCCTGCTGGGACGCGGTGAAGGGGAAGTAGACGAGGGTATCATCGACCGCTTTCATCAGTTTATCCGTCTCGACCAGCTGTCCGCTCGATCTGTCGTAGAGATAGATCGTATCGTCGATGAGGCGATAATAGTAGTTGGCGATCGTACCGTCGGACTGCAACATGGCGGCGAGCCCGTAGCCGTTCAACTGCAAAGCATAGAGGTTGTTGAGATAATAAGTCAGCTGTCCCCTGTTTACGGCGCCGTAGGGAATGATCCCGAGGGAATAGGCAACGTCGTCGCGGATCTGGAATGCGGGGCGGGAAACGCCGTCAAGCGTGATATAGCCCACCGTGAACGTCATCTCCGTGCCTTGGAGCGAACCCTCCGTAAAGGTCGCCACATAGTTGCCGTTGCCGCCGTAGCGGTAATGCCCCCTCGAGCTCTGCGCGCCCGTCTCCCCTTCGACGCGGTAGGTGATCCCGTCGAGATCGTCCAAGACGATCGTCGTGTTCACGTCCACGCCATTGTCGATCGAATAGAGGATTTTGGAGCCGACGCGGCTCTCGTTGTAATAAGTGAAGGTGCCGTCGTCGTTGAGGACGCCCTCGATCGGCGTTTTGCCGTCGCCGTTGAAGAGGAAGGAGCTGTTCGCCTCGGTATATTCGCCCTTGAAGAAGAGCCCGCCGCGTTCGAGATAGACGCCGTCTTCGAGCAGGAAGACGCTGTCCGTTCCCTCGAAACGGTCGATATAGCCCTTCTGCCAAACCGCATAGAGGGCGCAGTTCTCTTCGAAAACATATTCGTAGAGCTCGGGCTCATTGCCGTAGAGATATTTGGAAAGGACATTGGAGGGAATGACCGCCTCGCCCCCGACTTCCGTGCTCCAACCGACGAGAAGATAGCCCGTCGCATAGAACAGTTCTTCGGGAAGGACGGTCTTCTGACCGCTCACGCCCGAGAGCGTCACGCTGAGGGGCGTTTCTTCATCGGGATAGTTCGATTCGAGGGAGACGATGACCTGTTCCCTGTCGAAATAAATACGGTAGACGTTTTGGGAAGGATCGCTCTCCGAGAGAACTTTGCTGCGCACTTCCCCGTCGTGCGAGACGGCGCGGAGACCCTTCATCTCGGGCGAAGGGACGAACGGGTCGGAAGTCGCATACGCATAGCCGACGACGTCCTCTTCCTGCTCATAGCTTTCGGGGTCTTCGAGGCTCTGCACGAACACTTCGACCGTGTATTTCACCTGATAGTGCGCCGTGAGCGTGATGTCTTCTGCGGGCATTTTTTCGCCCCCCGTAAGAGGAGACGTTCCTCTCAGCCATTCGCCGAAGAGGAAATTCTCCCGCGTGGGGACATACCCTTCGAGCGCGGAAGAAATAGTCTCCCCCGCTTTGAGGTAGAGGCTCGTTGCGGGAAGAGTTCCCTCGCCCGCGTCGAGCGTGATCTTATAAAGTTTTTCCCACTTTGCGTAGAAGGTGCGGTTTTGGCTCGCCTTCTCCGTCGTGACGGGACTGCCCGAAAAGGCGGCGTCTGAGTACCACCCCTCGAAACTGTATCCTTCGCGCGCGGGGGGATCGGGCA
>CANRCY010000108.1 GCA_947629225.1 uncultured Clostridia bacterium
TCGAGCAAGGCAGCTATGACTTGCATGCTACCGTCCGTTATATCGACGCGATCAGTAGTTTTTTCAGTTATTATGAAACTTATGAAAGAAGTTATGCCGTCCGTTCGAAGGTGATGAAAGATGCCGAATCTACGGTGCGCGCACAGCTTGAACCGCTATACAACGAGAAACTCCAAAAAAGCGAAAATGAACACTATAAGGAAACTTTGGAGTTTCAGAGAAAGATCGACGATCTGAAAAGGGAGATTGCCGATTCGGATAAAAAGTATAATAAAGTATTCAATGCAGAAAATAGTGCGCTTCTGAGGCTTTCGGAGATCCTTGATCAATATGTCACTTGCGTGCATTCCGGGAAGCCTTCTCCCCATGAAGAAGCGATCGACGCCTTTTTCGAAGCCTTTATGCGAGTTGCGGTATTAAAGATCTCGAAGAATCCTGAACTTTCCGATCGCTATAAGGAAGAGCTTTTAAGCGGACTTATGTATGTGATCGAAAAGCGGGGAGACCGCGAGGAGTATTCCTTGACAAGTCTTTTCAAAAATTTAATTGAAAAAGATGGCTACATCTTTCTCGATATGAGTACGGTCAAAAGCGATCAAGATTAAAGGAGGATATGATCATGTTGAAAGTTTCATTTTTCTCGTATAAAGGAGGCTCCGGAAGAACGACGACGCTTTTCAATACGTTGCCCTATCTTGCGGAGAAGTTACAGGCGAGCGCAGAACATCCGATCGTTGTTTTCGATATGGATTATAGAAGCGCAGGGATTACCGTACTTATGTCCGACGGAAGGACCTTTGATATCGCCAATGAGGATAGTGCGCCGCTTGTGCCCGGGCAAAAACATAGTTTACAGTATTTGATCGGAAATAATCCCAAATGCGGAAGAAGTTTGAGCGATTTTAAGGCGGTTTTTGCGGAGAGCGTAGGACTCAAATTAGGACTTGATGTGAATGATGCAGTCCTTTTGGTCGGCGCAAACATGCTGTATACCATGCCGTCAAAGGACGAAAATGAGGTAATTTCCATTTTAAAGTATTATTTGGATAATTGTCTGTATGGCGCAAGCGCGGTGATTTTTGATTCGCCTTCCGGTACACAGGTTACGGCAAACGTCTCGATCAGTCGTTCGGATGTCGTTGTTTGCTGTATGCGTCCGAGCTATCAATTCCGTCAGACGACGATGAAATATTTGGCTGCGGCGGTCGATCAATTTGCGGAATCGGATCCCAAAAAGAGATTTGTCTTAACAATGACGGCGGTTCCGGTTAAGGATATCATGATTGACGGAAGATACCAGATCTCTACCGCTCATCAAGATGTGTTGAACGAAGTCTATACACTCAATCGGAATGCGTGGATTAAAAATCCCGAGCGGAAGAAGGAAAATCCCATTATAGATACGGATATGATTTCGGACAGAAATAATCTCGGAATCCGAGAGATCGATCGCTTCAAATGGAATGAGAAGATGAACTTATTCTCCATCAGAAAGATGGGCAAAGAAATTCTTTCGGACAACGAAGAGAAGGCGCTCGCAAGATATGAAGCGCTTGCGGAAATCATTGTAAAGGGGAAATGAAATGGAACCGCATGAAAGATTTCTCTATCCGAATTTAAGGGAAACGATTTTTGGCTCTGCTCCCGAATATGGCGATAAATACGATCTTGCGATTTTTTTAAGGAGAATCGTGCTTCTGTCTGCGACGCTTATAAGGGCGTATTTCAGAGACAAACACTCCGAAAAAGAGAACATGGCTTCGCGAACGATCGAAAAGATTGTTCGTCGTCCGTATCTTTCGATCGATAACGCCATTTCCATCCTCTCTACGGTGCAAAATGCCGGTACAGAGCTCGATCAAATCGGGATGGCTGAGTTGCGAATTGCCGATGAGACATGTGCCGATTATATTGATCTTTATGAAGTAAAGTCCGTGTTGCAGGATGAAACCGGGAAGTTTTTCAATGCGGTCACCTGCCGGGGAATGCTTGAAAAGGTCATTTCATGTTTGGGCTTCTTAACGATGACGGAAATCGAAAACTCGAAGGATGGGATCTTCCTCAGATTCCGGGGGGAATGCTTCCGGATTGACGATTTGTTCAAATATGAATTTTGCTATCTCTATTGCTCGCTGCAAGAGGTCGATCCCTTGCAGACAACTTACTTACCTCTTTGAATAGGTGTACATATGCTTCACATGATGTTGGACATTTACAAATGCAATAACCCGAAATTCAATAATATGCTGAGTATCAATACGCTTATAAACGATATTTGTACACAGCTTGAATTGAAGGCGATTGCGCCGCCTGTCATTGTCCCGTTTTACTATGGAAAAGTAGCGGATGATGACGGAATCAGCGCGTTTGTGCTCTTGGAGGGCGGGCATTTTACGATTCATACCTTTTATAAAAGGCGCTGCGCTTTTGTAGACTTACTCTTTTCGGAATTTGAAGGTGAGTACCTCATCAGACTTTTGAAGAAGAGGGCGTCCGAATTCAAGAGCAGAAAACCCATAAGTGAAACGGTTCAGATCAACGATTGGGAGATCGATCGAAATTGCAAGAATGCGTTCATCGGGATTGATCAAATCAATAAATTCAAAAAGGGAATTGAAAATTCCTTTTCCGGATTCGGACCTCATTATTTTGTAACGGTAAATTGCAAAAAGCCGTTGACCCTTGAAAAGGTCTATAATATCTTGGATCATATGCCCAAAAAGGCATGTATGACGCCGATCACCCGTCCTTTTGTCGTGTACGATCAAGTGGACGATCCCGAATATATCAGTGGAATCGTGGTAATTGCCGAAAGTCATATAAGCATTCACTACGATTTGCAAAGAAAGCGGTTGTATTTTGACATGTTTACTTGTAGACCCTTGCCTTCGGACGTGATGAAACAGGCATTCTTTGATATGTTTTCAGAGTATATTGACAAAGAATCCATGATCGACGCTCTGATCGAGCGGGGACAGGATCATGTATATGCCATAAAGGCTAAGTCGAAATCAAAGCTTCGTCTCGATTGGAAAAAGAATACCTGGATCGAGAACATCTATGAAAATCATTCTACCGACTAATATGATTGAAACTCTCAACCCAAATGACTGTCGGACAACGAAAAAATCGGCATAGACATTTGTCTATTGCCGATTTATAATTCTGATTGATCATCCATCCAAAGGAGCAATGCCGAACCGATCATGGGAAAGAGAAGGTATTTGAAAGTAAATCCCAAACAAAAGCGTCCGAAAAATCATGACGTGATCTGTGACGATGAGGACAACCGCTCGGACATATCCGATGGTGAAAACTTCTATTATCGCACCGAGATGAACATTTATTATCCCCGCACTGGGGACGTGCAGATCAAAGAGACCCCCACGATAGAAAAAATACGAAATCTCTTCTTTTTCGCTCTCGAAGCCAACGGAGACCCAGATCGCGTCGATCCAGAGGAGTTTTGTGAAATGCGGCAGATCAGTTTATCCAATTTCCGCAGACTCCTTGCAATCATGCGGGAATTTTATTGCAGCCTCAGTGAGGGCGGCAACACCTACCAGGATACCCCCTCAAACCGCAAATATCTTGCACTCCTCGCCTTACATGACGGATTGGAGGAAGGTGTTGAAAGAAAAAAGTTTTGCGCCGAATTTCATATCAGCCGCACGACCTTCTACCGCTATCTTGCGATCGTGGAAGATTTCTATTTTTATTTGCGCGGGGGAGAGAAGGTGATCGCAATCCTCGGCGACGGTAGGTATATCGGCGTCTATCTTGAAGATATTGTCGATAGATCGATGTGATTATGTTATAATTTTTTTATAAAAATCAGGGCAGCCCCAAAAATTTTTGGGGCTGCCTTTTTCATCATTTCAGACATATGGAACTCGAACCCCCATTTTTTTGACCCCATATGTTATAATGTGTCCGAAGTTTGCGGGGGCACGAAAACCGACTGCACAAACCATAAAAACAGTCTTGCGCGGTCATTCCAAGTCCAAATTTTCATATGAAAACGATTCTCCACCGAAAAACTCGGTGATGGTCACCCCACATGCGCGGGCAATCAGAAAGACGGTTTTCTCTCGACTCAATATAATCTGGCGGAGATCAGCGGCGTGCCCTATCCCACGATCAAGAGCATTATGCAGCGGCGGACGAAGGGAATTACTTTGAAAAAATTTTTTTGGAGATAACATATATGGCATTAGAGTACATCAGAAATTTCAGCGGGCAAATTTTGGGGACGATCGAAACCAAGCCCAACGGCGATCAGGTCGCGCGCGCCTTCCCGAGCCAAAAGATTTTGGGCTTCTACCGAAAGCAATACGATCACACGACCGATTTCTCTTATCGCATCCTCGCAAGGGGCAATGTGCTTTCTGGGCTCATCTATAACAACCATGAATGAGCACTATCCCGTAAAGAGGGGCTGGCGGCTCATTCCCGAAAGCGATAGAAGGTACAAGCTTTTCAAAGAGGTCTATTCGTACGCCAAGAGCATCGACGTTATCCCCGATAACGTCGAAAAGCCGCTCTTGTTCGGAGTAACGAGCAGTGTTAACTGCGGAGCTTGCGAGACTCAGGCGTGGGGCGGGCGCATCTTGCCAATGTACATATGAGTACTACATGTACCGCAATATTTTCGTCAGAGAGCCGCAAAAATTTATATGTCCCTCGTGCAAAACCCCATTGAAATCAACAGTAGTTCAGTATAATGGAGAAAAAGATGATGAATGATGAAAACTTGAAATCCAACGACTTTGTCGAAACGGACGACGATGACAACGAGAATTTTTTGAAGCTCGAGAAAAATGTCGGCTATGCCGACCCCGCATGGGAAATGGAATGGATGGAAGATGTTCTCATGCAATATCGGGGAACGGGAAAGCGCGTCGTCATCTCTAATTCGAATGTGATCGGAAGCTATGCTTTTGCCAACAACGAAACGCTCGAAGAGATCGTGTTCGGTCCGCAGGTAGAGAGAATTTTAGACGACGCATTTGTAAACTGCGTCAATTTGCGATCGATCAAATTTGAAAGAAAAGGGAAAGCGGGGATCATATACATCGGGGGCGCTGCCTTCTCGGGGTGTGAGGCGCTCGAAGAAATCATCTTGCCCGAAACTTTAAGGTCGATCGGCGAGGCGGCATTTACGGGCTGCCGTTCGCTTGGGCACATTGAAAATTTGAGCGAGCATCTTCTCAAAATCGAGGCGAACATCAAAGACCTGCTCGGTCCTTTCCAAAGCGGATATTAATTCTATTATTATAAGCATTGACACAAATGGTCGCGGCTTAAAGTTTGAACCGTCCAACACGAAAGTGGAGGGTT
>CANRCY010000109.1 GCA_947629225.1 uncultured Clostridia bacterium
CTTGCAGAAAGGGGGCATTCACGCCATCAACGACCTCTATGTGCGCTTCAACAGCGAGGCGACGGAAGAGATGGAAGCCGAGGCGCGCGAGTATTTCCGCCTCATCGAGAGCGGCGATCAAGAGGCGGTCGGGCTGTTCGACCGTTTCAAAGCGCTCACCCTCGACTATGTGCAGACGATCTACGAAAAATTGCACGTCACTTTCGACAGTTACGCGGGCGAGAGCTTTTATATCGACAAAATGCAACCCGTCATCGACGAACTGCGGGAAAAGGGATTGCTGACGGAGAGCCAAGGGGCGCAGGTGGTCGACCTCGAACCCTACGGCATGCCCCCCTTTATCGTGCTCCGTTCGGACGGCGCTTCCCTCTATGGCACGCGCGACCTCGCCGCGGCGTTCTACCGCAAACAGACCTATGATTTCGACAAGTGCCTCTACGTCGTCGCCTACCAACAAAATCTGCATTTCAAGCAGCTCTTCAAAGTTATCGAGCTCATGGGGAAGGAGTGGGCGAAGGACCTCGTGCACGTCGCCTACGGCATGGTCTCCCTCGAAGACGGCGCAATGTCCACGCGGCAGGGGAAGGTCGTCTGGCTCGAAGACGTGATAAACCGTTGCGTCGAAAAGGCGCTCTCCATTATTTCCGAAAAGAATCCCACCCTCGAAAACAAGGAGGAAGTCGCCGAAAAGGTCGGCGTGGGAGCGGTGATGTTCGGCGCGCTCTACAACAACAAGATCAAAGACATCGTCTTTTCCTACGACAAAGCCCTCAACTTCGACGGCGAAACGAGCGTGTACGTCCAATACACCTGCGCCCGCGCCGCGTCCGTGCTCTCAAAGGCGGCGCGCGGCGAGTGGAAGACCGCGGAGCCCTGCGGCGAGGAATTCGAGCTTTTGAAGGCGCTTGCCGACTTCCCCGACGCCGTAAGGTCGGCGGCGGAGAAATACGAGCCGAGCGTCATCGCCCGTTTTGCGGTCGATACGGCGCAGAAATTCAATAAATTTTACTTCGATTGCAAAATTTTGCAGGCGGAGAGCGAGGAGCTCAAAAACTTCCGCCTCGCGCTCACGAGAGCCACGCTCACCGTGCTCACCAACGCGCTCACCCTGCTCGGGATCGGCGTACCGGAGAAAATGTGATGAAGGCGGTCTTTTTCGATCTCGACGGCACCCTCTGCAACACGGTGGGGGATATCCGCTATCATGTCAACAAAATGCTCTCCTCGCGCGGCTATGCGGAGCTCTCCGAAGCGCAGACGAAAGCATATGTCGGCGACGGCGCGGAAAAACTCATCGAGCGGGCTCTTCCCGCAGGCGCGGAGGATCCCGAGGGCTGTTTTGCGCAGTTTCTCGAAAGTTTTTCCAATAGCGACGGCGCTCTTCTCTCCCTGTACGAGGGGGAGCGGGAGGCGCTCGCACGGTTGAAGGAGCGGGGATACAAGCTCGCCGTCATCACCAACAAGCCGCAGGAGGCGACAAGGCGCACGCTCGCGAAATTCTTCCCCGAGGGGTATTTCGACTTCGTGGGCGGGGACAGCGGCATGTTCCCCGTAAAGCCCGACCCTTCGCTCACCCGCTATGCGGCGCTTGCCCTCCGCGTCGCGCCCAAGGATTGTGCGTTCGTGGGCGATGGCGAGCAGGACGTGCGCACGGCGAAAAACGCGGGCATGCGCGGGATTTCCGCGCTATGGGGGTACCGCACGAGGTCCGAGCTTTCCGCGGCGGGCGCAACGGAGTTCGCGGAGAGTTTTTCCGAACTCGTAAAAATTTTGTGAGCGGCTCCGAAAATTTGCCAAAAGTTACTTGAAAAACGCTCCCGCGTGTGATATAATACGGGCGAAAATCTTTATGGAGGAAAACAAGATGAAAAGATGTGCGGTTTGCGGCGAGATCGTCGCAGATGATGTGGAGGTCTGCCCCGTTTGCAAGGCGACCAAGTTCGTTCCCGTCGAAGAGGCGAAATTCGCCTGCGAGCACCATGTCGGCGACGGCGTGGTAGAGGACAAAGAGGTCATGGACGGTCTCCGCGCCAATTTCCAGGGGGAATGCTGCGAAGTCGGCATGTACCTTGCCATGGCGAGAGTCGCCGAGCGCGAGGGCTATCCCGAGATCGCGGAGGCATATAAGCGCTATGCGTTCGAAGAAGCCGAACATGCAAGCAAATTCGCCGAACTGCTCGGCGAGGTCGTCACCCCTTCCACCAAGAAGAACCTCGAGCTCAGGGCTGCCGCCGAGGCGGGCGCGTGTGAGGGCAAGCTCATGCTCGCAAAGCGCGCAAAGGAGCTCGGTTACGACGCGATCCACGATACCGTTCACGAGATGGCGAAGGACGAAGCGCGCCACGGCGCGGGTTTTAAGGGGCTCTTGAAGCGCTATTTCTGAGTTTTTACATAGGAAACACAAAAGAAGAACAAGAGAAAAGAGGACGGGCTTTTTGCCTGTCCTCTTGATATTTTGTTTCGGTTGAGCCTCTGGGAAAACACGCCGACGGGGAATGAATAACGGCTTTTCCCGCAAGGGAAAAGCCGTTATCGGAGAGTATCAAATGCCGAAGCTGGGACTTCGGGCATTTTTCGGAATTTTCGGCGACGGGGCAGGGAGTCCCGAGGCACAAGAAAATTGTAACCCGCGCCGCTCGGAAAAACAACCTATTTTTCGGAAAATCGCCTCTATGTGCGCGCGGCGGCGGAGTAGAGTAAAAAAAACCCACTCTACTCAGAGTAGAATTGTTGACTTTGTGCGAAAAATCGCTATAATAGGAGCTATGGAAGAGCAAGCTTTGGCTGAAATCATCGGTAAGAATATCACGAGGCTGAGAAGGCTCGCCAACATGACCCAGCTCGAACTCGCGGAGAAGCTCAACTATTCCGACAAATCCGTCTCCAAGTGGGAACAGGGGAACGGCATTCCCGACGTGCGCATTTTGATGCAGATCGCGGAGCTGTTCGGCGTCTCGCTCGACGATCTCGTGCGCGAGCATGTCGATAAGCCCGTCGTGCCGAAGAACACAAAACTCCGCAACCGCATCATTACGGTCATCTGCTCGGTCGGGCTGTGCTGGCTCGTCGCCGTGTGCTGTTTCGTGTTCTTGGGGTTGCTCGGACCCGAGCTCGAATTTATGTGGCTCGCCTTTCTCTTCGCCGTTCCCGCTTCATCGATCGTCGTGCTCGTATTCAGTTGTATCTGGCATTGGAAGTGGGTGCGGATCATCTCCATCTCCGTGCTCATCTGGACGACGATCGCCTGCGTCTATCTCGTGATCTTTGCCTGTACGGGCTGGATCCAGAATCTTTGGTATCTGTTCCTGATCGGGATCCCCCTTCAGGCGTTGACGCTGATCTACTTCTTATTGCGGCGGGGGATCCGCTTCAAAAGGTAAACTCATGGACGAAAGAAAACATTATCGTATCTGCGCAAAGGTCTGGGAAGTATTCGGTTGGTCGGCAGTCGTTTTAGCCCTTCTCGGAATGGCTGGGCTCGTGGTCTCCCTCATCATGCTCGGGTTGGGGAACGAACACGTCTTTCAGCTCGCGATCGCTTGCGGCAGTTTTGCGGGAGCGGCGCTCCTCTTCGGCTCGGGCGGCTATCTCTGTCTGCGCGCGGGCGAAAAATACCGCACGCTCGAACTCGACGCGACCGAACGTGCCGACAGCGAAGAGAGCTTTTTCGTCGGCGAAGGAACGCTCGCGACCTTCGCGGAAGGCGGGCTCGAAATCCACGGAGAAGGGGGAAAGAGGGTCTCCGTTCCCTACGGGGCGATCCGTCTCTTCTCGGTCTGCACCCGCCCGAAACCCAAGGAAAAGGGCGCGTGGAGCGTTCTCATCGAAGTTCCCGCCGTCTATCTCCTCAAAAAGGCAAAGCCCGAAGAACCGCCCGTCCTCATACAGGCGGAGGGCAAAAAACGGCTTTACGATACCTTGCATAGGCGCGGGCTCTCCCTGCTCGGGGAACCTCCCGCGGAGCGACCCGAAAAAAAGAAGTTCACCCTTCTCAAAAAATTCAACCTTCCCGACAAGGCGAAGCGCAAGCGGGCGCTTCTGTTTTTGCTCCTCGGCGCAGTCCTTGCGGGGGGCGGCGTCGGGCTGTGCTTTTACAAGACGGTGATCGGCGCGCCCGTCATCGTGGTGGGGGGATATATCCTTCTGCGCGCGGTGTTCTCTTATTGGCGGGCGAAGCGCGTCCTCGGCGTGTATCGGGAAGGGCTGTATCTCTCCGAACTCACCTCGCGGGAGAGCTTTTTCCTCAAATGGGAAGAGATGGAGAACCTCGTCCCCGCCGAAGCGGAGGGCAAGCAGACGCTCCGCGCAAATTGCCCTTACGGCGCATACGATTTTCCCCGCCCCGAGGGCGCATACGAGTATCTCGAAGAACGTTTTCCCGACAAGTGCGGGAAATGACATAGGAGCAGAGGGACGTCTGTCGTGCGGGAACTGAAAATTCACGGCGTTTACCGCCATTTCAAGGGAAAGTATTACTATGTCGAGGGGGTCGCGACTCATTCGGAGACGCGCGAACAGCTCGTCGTTTACCGCGCGCTCTATGGCGAGAGGCAACTCTTCGTCCGCCCGCTCGCAATGTTTCTCTCCCCCGTGGACAGAGAAAAATATCCCGCCGCCGAACAATTCTATCGCTTTGAAGAAGTGGAACATGAGTGATCTGCGCGTTTGTCCCCGTTGCGGGACGACAATCGAAGAATTCCGCCGCACGGGGCTTTTGGGCTGTGCGGAGTGTTATACCGCCTTCCGCGAAGAGGTACTTTTGACCGTGCGCCGCGTGCAGGGGAAGACCCGCCATGCGGGCGCAATTCCCGTCGCAAAAGAGGAGCGGTATTCCCTGATGCTCGAACGCCAGCATCTGAAAGAGGGTATCGAGCGCGCAATGCGCGAGGGGAGATACGACGAGGCGAAGAAGCTCCAACAACGGCTCAAAGACTGCCGCCAAGGGGAGGACGAGGAGTGAAAGAACGCCAGATCTGCTACGAAAACGTCGCCGTCTCCACGCGCATCCGCCTCGCGCGGAACTTTGCCGACTATCCCTTCCCCCGCCATTTGGACAGGGGCTCCGCGCGGGAGATCGCCGCGCTCGTCTCCGCCGCTTTGGAGCAGGTAGACGCCTTCGAACTGCACTACATGGAGAGCATTTCCGAAGAGCAGGCAGAGCTCTATCTGGAACGCTATCTCATCAGCCGCGATCTCATCAAAAACCGCGCGATCTCCGCCGTCCTTCTCTCCCGTACGGGCGGACCGGGGAAAACTTTTGAAAAAGAACTCGAAGACATTCTGGCGGAGAACATCTCCGTCATGATCAACGAAGAGGACCATATCCGCGAACAGT
>CANRCY010000110.1 GCA_947629225.1 uncultured Clostridia bacterium
AACTGACTGCGCGCATCGACATTGCGTACGACAAAATTTATCGGCAGGACGGTCCCGTGCTCAAAGCGACCGCGCTCGACTATTGCGATCCGCCCGAGCAGGAGCTCGCAACATTCTTCTGATATGATAACAAAGCCAAAGAAGAAGCCTTCTCCATACCTCATCATCTTGCTCGGTTTCTTCGGCGTGATCGCCGTCGGGACCGCGCTTCTCCTGTTGCCTTTTTCGACCCGCGGCGGAATCCGTTTCGAAGACGCGCTCTTCATTTCGGCAAGTTCGGTGTGCATCACGGGGCTCACCCCCCTCAACATCGCCGAAACGTTCACGGGATTCGGGCAGGCAGTCATCTGCATTCTCATACAGGTAGGGGGGCTCGGCTTCGTCACCGTCGGCATGACGATCATCGCTCTTCTCGGCGGAAGGGCGGGGCTCTTGGGCAAACGTCTCATCAGCGAAACGCTCGGCGCGAGCGGCAAGCTCGACTATAAGCGCTTTCTCTTCCGCGCCGTGCTCATCACCGCCATCATGGAGACGTTCGGGTTCATCATCAACCTCATCGCCCTGCGGAACGACTACACGGGCGGAAAGCTCGTCTGGGTCTCCCTCTTCCATGCCGTCTCGTCCTTCAACAACGCGGGGCTCGACCTGTTCGGGAGCGGCATGCTGCCCTATTCGGGGAACGTTCTTCTCATTCTGAACACCGCGCTCCTCACGATCGTCGGCGGGCTCGGCTTTATCGTGATCATCGACATTTTCGCCGCCAAGCGTTGGAGGCGTTTCTCCGTCCACACGAAGGTCGTCCTCGTGATCACGCCGCTGTTGCTCTCGATCGGCGCCCTTCTTCTCTGGGTGGGGGAACTCGGCAATCCCGAAACGGACATGAACCTTCTCAACGCCTTCTTCATGAGCACGATGGCGCGCACGTGCGGGTTCGCCACGCAGGACATCGGCAAGTGGCGGAACAGTTCCCTCTGCGTTCTCAATATGCTCATGTTCATCGGCGCGGGACCCGTTTCCACGGGCGGCGGGATCAAGTGCACGACCTTCTTCGTCTTTTTGGCGGGGCTTCTCGGAATGCTCCGCGGCAGACCGACGATCGTCTTCCACCGCGAAGTCTCCCGCGAGACGCTCATCTATGCGATGTTCGTCACCATGGTCGCGGTGATCTACGCCGTTTTGACGGGCACGCTCATCGCGGTCTGCGAGCCCGCATGCTCTCTCACCTTCATCTTCACCGAAACGATCTCCGCGCTCGCCAACGTCGGGCTCTCGGCGGGGATCACGCCGACCCTTTCCGTCGGGAGCAAACTTCTCTTGACCCTCGCCATGTATCTGGGAAGGATTGGATTTATGACGGCGCTTCTCGTCTTCAAACGCCGTTGGAACAGGCGGCAGGACGAGAGCGTGCGCTACGTTCAGGCAGACATTGTGATCGGATAGGGGATCGGGTAGGAAAATCGCCGCGGCAATCGCCGCAAAAACACATTTACGGGAAACGCTTCCGTTCAGGAGGAGATTATGAACAAAGATTTTGCAATCATCGGGCTCGGCGCATTCGGGCGGCAGCTCTGCCGCGAACTCGTCGGGCAGGGCGCCGAAGTCATCGCCATCGACATTGACGAGGAGCAGGTAAACGACGTGGCGGACATCGTCACCTTTGCCTATTGTTGCGACGCGACCAAGCGGAGCGCGCTCGAACAGCTCCATCTCAACGAGGTAGACCACGTCATCGTCTGTATCGGCGAGGACCTCGAAGCGCTCATTCTCACCATCATCTTGCTGAGAGACCTCGGCGTCAAGAAAATTACCGCCCGCGCCGAGGACGAGGGCGTCAAGCGGGTGCTCAACCACCTCGGGGTAGACGAGATCGTCGATACCCGCGAACTCGCCGTCAACAGCCTCGGCTACCGTCTGCTGAGCCGCAGCGTCATGCAGTACGTCGAGCTCACGGGCTGCCACAGCGTCGCGACCGTTCTGTATGCGGGCAAGGAGCCCTCGCCGACCTTGGAGGAGATGGACATCCGCGGGAAGTTCAACCTCAACGTCCTTCTCATCCGCAGAAAGAAGAAGGACATCATTCCCACCAAGGACGACCGCTTCGAACCGGGGGATACGGTCACCGTCTTCGGCACGAAGAGCGCCATCCGCCGTCTCGACCGCAAGATCAGCTAAAAGGCGATTTTTGCGCGTCGCAAGAGGGGAAGGGCAGAAATGCGCCCCTAAACAGCCCGTTTTTGCCCGATTAGCATAGTACTATGTCAGACATAATAGAGGAAATTCCCGCCTTTTTGCGGGAACTTTTCACAAAAGAATATCCTTCCGAAGCCGACCGCATCGTGCGCGGTCTTGTGCGCCGCCCGCTTACGCTCCGCGCAAACACGCTCAAAAGCTCGGCGGAAGAGGTCGCCGCCGCCCTGAAAGGGAGCGGCTTTTCTTTCGAGCGCATGCCTTGGTATCGAGACGCCTTTCTGCTTCGCGGCGAACAGCGGGACATCGAGGAGAGCGCTCTCTTTGCGGAGGGGAAAATTTACCTGCAAAGCCTTTCGTCCATGCTCCCGCCTCTCTTTCTCTCGCCCGCCGCGGGGGAGAGCATTCTCGACATGACGGCGGCTCCGGGCGGCAAGACGACCCAGCTGAGTGCGCTCTCGGGGGGAAGGGCGCTCATCACGGCGTGCGAAAAGGACAAAATCCGCTTCGGCAGAATGAAGTTCAATCTCGCGCGGCAGGGCGCGGGCAGGGTGAACGCCATGCAGACGGACGCGCTGAAACTCGACGAATTTTTGCGGTTCGACAAAATTTTGCTTGACGCGCCTTGCAGCGGGAGCGGCACGCTCGTTTTGGGCGAGGAGACGAAAATTTCTCCGAAACTCGTGGAAAACTGTGCCCGCTTGCAGAAACAGCTCCTGCAAAAGGGGCTCAAACTCCTCAAAAAAGGGGGGATTTTGCTCTATTCGACCTGTTCGTTGCTCAAAGAGGAGAACGAAGAGGCAGTGGAATCCGCCCTCTCTGCGGGGGCGACGCTCGTCCCGCTCTCTCCGCCCGAAGGCATTCCGCTTCTCACGGGGCGGGCGGGCACGCTCACGGTGTGTCCCGACGGACGCTTCGAGGGATTCTTCCTCGCAATGCTACGCAAATAAGACGAAAAAAGGGGCGACCGTGCAGGTCGCCCTTTAGGCTCCCCCTTGAGGGGGAGCTGTCACGCGTTCTTGCGTGACTGAGGAGGTGTCTATTTCACAATTCGCGCACAGGCGACGGCGAGCGCGCCCGGTCCGATGTGACAGCTGACAGAGAGGGAAAGGGGATCCACATATTTTACGGGGACGGAGGGGAAGGTCTCCTCGAGCTCCTGTTTGAAGAGCCGCGCCTCTTCCTCGTTTGCGGTATACGCCACGGCGAGCATCATCTCCCCGTTTTTCACGAGGTCGGAAAAGCGGGTCGAAAAGTCGTTTTGGATCGCCTCGATCATCACCGACTTTGCCTTCTTCAACGTGTTCACCTTTTTGAACGCGTCGAGCTTTTCGCCCTGGATCTGCAGCACGGGCTTGATTTTGAGAATGGTCCCGATGAGCGCCGCCGCGGGGGTGAGCCGCCCGCCCTTTTTCAGGTATTTCAGCGTGTCGAGAGAGATGTAGATGGAGCTGTCGAACTTGGTCTTCGTCAAAATTTGGGCGATCTCCGCGCCGCTTTTGCCCTGTTTTGCAAGGGTGAGCGCGTCCTCGACGCTCTGCTTCTGGGTGACGGAAATGCGCTGGTTATCGACGACGTGCACTCTCCCGCCGTACTCTTGGGCGAGCCTCATCGCGGTGTGGCAGGACTCGGAGAGCCCGCTCGACATCGGAATGTGCACGATCTCGTCGCAATCCTTCAAAAGACCGTCCCAAAGCTCTTTCACCGCTTCGGGGGAGGGTTGCGAGGTAGAGACGGCGGCGTCTCTTTGCAAATGTTCGTAGAATTGGGTCTGGGTGAGGTCGATGTCCTCAAAATGCTGTTCGCCGTCGATCAAAAAGGGCATCGGGAGCACGGAAATTCCCAGTTTTTCCGCTTCCTTCTGCGTGATGCCGCTGTTCGAATCGGTGACGATCTTCACGTTTGCCATAAAAAATCCTCTCCGAAATTAGTTCACTTCGTTAATGAAGTCATGGGCATTATAACAAAAGAAAGGGGAAAGGTCAAGGAAATCGCCCTTTTTTTTGCATTTTTTTCCGCGGAGTTGACAGGATTCTTTCCGTTATAGTATAATACAGCCATGTATCGCATTGTTCGCAAGGAAAAACTCAACGAATTTGTCACGCGGATGAGCGTCGAAGCCCCGCTCGTTGCCCGCAAAGCCCAAGCGGGGCAGTTCGTCATTCTGCGCGCCGACGAGCGGGGAGAGCGCATCCCCCTCACGATCGCGGGCTTCGACAGGGCGCGCGGCACGGTCGACGTCATCTTCCAGATCGTCGGCGGGGCGACGATGTGCCTCAACGCGCGGGAAGAGGGGGATTGCATTCCCGACTTTGTCGGTCCCCTCGGCATGCCCACCGCGCTCGAAGGGCTGAAAAAAGCCGTCGTCGTCGGCGGAGGGGTCGGGTGCGCGATCGCCCTCCCCGTCGCGAGAAGGCTCAAAGAGCTCGGCGCGGAGGTCGTGAGCGTCGTCGGCTTCCGTAGCCGCGAACTCGTCATTCTCGAAGAGGAGTTCAAGGCGTGCAGCGACCGCTTCTTCCTCACCACGGACGACGGCAGCTACGGGGAGCGGGGCAACGTGTGCGCGCCGCTCGGCAGACTGCTCGAAGCAGAGACGTTCGACGAAGCGATCACGGTCGGACCGCTCGTCATGATGAAGTTCGTCGCCGCGGCGACTGCGCCCTTCGGGGTCAAGACGGTCGCGAGCATGAACCCGATCATGATCGACGGAACGGGCATGTGCGGCTGTTGCCGCCTGACGGTGGGCGGCGAGACGAAATTCGCCTGTGTGGACGGTCCCGACTTCGACGCGCACCTCATCGACTTCGACGAAGCCATCCGAAGGTCCCGCGTCTATGCGGACTTCGAAGCGCGCAAGCGGGAAGAGCATTGCCGCTTACTTTCCAAAAGGGAGACCTGAGCCTATGAGCGAGCTTTCTCTGAACAAAACACCCATGCCCGTACAGCCCCCCGAGGAGCGGATCGGAAATTTCCGCGAGGTCGCGCTCGGCTACGGCGAAGAACAGGCAAGAAAAGAGGCGGAGCGTTGCCTCGGTTGCAAAAACCGCCCCTGCGTGCAGGGGTGTCCCGTCGGGATCGCCATTCC
>CANRCY010000111.1 GCA_947629225.1 uncultured Clostridia bacterium
TTGCCGTGGCTCGGCGCCTCGGCGAGGCGAACGTTGCGCGGGATGACGACCTCGTACAGCGTGCGCGTGAAATATTTCTTGATCTCCGCCGCGATCTGACGGCTGATGAGCGACCTTCTGTCGTGCATTGTGAGGACGACGCCCTCGACCTTTAAGGTCTTGTTGAGGTGCTGGCGGACGAGCGAGATCGTATTCATGAGCTGGCTAAGCCCTTCGAGCGCGTAGTATTCGCTCTGGATGGGGATGATGACGCTGTCGGCAGCCGCCAAGGCATTGATGGTGATGAGCCCCAAGGACGGCGGGCAGTCGATCAAGATGAAATCGTAATCGGCTTTGATCTTTTCAAGGGCGTTTTTGAGCACCCGTTCTCTGTTTTTCTTGTAGACGAGTTCGACTTCCGCGCCCGCGAGATCGATATTGGCGGGCAGGAGATCGAGCCCTTCGATCATGGTGGGGAGCACGTTGTCCTTGACGGGGTCGTCGTCGATGAGGACATTATAGACGGATTTTTTGAGAGAGCTTTTGGAAAATCCGAGCCCCGTTGTGGCGTTGCCCTGCGGGTCGATATCGGCGAGCAAGACTTTTTTGCCCGCTTTTGCGAGATACGCCGCCATATTCACACAAGTGGTGGTTTTCCCTACGCCGCCCTTCTGGTTGGAAAAGGGAATGATTTTGCCCATAGGATGATTCCTCCGACAAATTGAGATTTATCTTGATGTTGATTGATTGTGTTTGTGCGTTGAGTTTGTATTTTGCGAGTCTGGGCTATTTTTGCTTCCCGTTTCGCTTTAAGGGATTAATTTTCGCTACCCGTATTGAGTTTTTACTTACCGTTTTGATTTACGGCATTGATTGTTAGACTCTGTATTGAGTGAATTTTACCTTGTTGGGATTTTCCTTTGTCGACCGTTTTTCGCTATCTATTCAGAGTCTTTTGCCTATTGATCGGCTTTTTTGCATTGATTTATCGCTAAGAGCATTGAGCTTTTGGCTTACCGTTCGGCTTTACGGCATCGATCTTTCGCTATCCATGCTAAGTTTAACTTGTTAAAAGTTTTCCTCGCCGCTATTTTTGCTGCCCGTGTTGAATTTTGCTTACCGATCGCTTTACAAAATTGATTTTCGCTACCCATGTTGAGGTTTTGCTTGCTGTTCGACCGCTACGTTGATTTTGAGCCGTGTATCAAGTTTCAACTTGGTAAGGGCTTCCTTTGTCGCAGTTTTTTCGCCCTCTTTCAATGCTGAATAGAAACGCGCTCGTTTCACAATCGCCTACATATTTGCCTTGATTTCAAGATCCAGTTAAGTTTTTGCCTGCCGATTAGCTTTACGAATTGATTTTTTCGCTACCCGTGTTGAGATTTTGGGCTTTATCACGCGTCTATCATTTTGCTGTTTACCCGCAGCCTGCGCTTCACTTTTCCGCGCGATTGAGTTCAGCCCAAACGGTTTCCCACAACCTGACAGGCATTCGTCTTTCGCTCTTTCAAGGTTCAAATGAAATCGAGAGAACAATTTCCTACACATTTAACTTGATTTCAAGATCTATATTGAGATTGCCTACCGTTTGGTTCTACGGAATTGATTCGTTCTTTTCCTACTTTGAAAGACTTTCAACTTTCGCTCTCTTTCAAGATTAAATAGACGGGTATTCTTTTGACAATCGCTTACACAATTGCCTTAATTTTTGCGACCCGTGTTGAGTTTTGCTTACCGATCGGCTTTACGGCGATGATTTTTCACCACCCGTGTTGAAGTTTTCAATCTTCTCGTTGCTGTCCCACGTCTGCGTTGCACTTCGATTTACATTGCTTTCGTTTTCTGCGCGAAATCGAGTTAAACCTAAGCAGATCTTCTCCAACCTTGAAAAGCATTCGGCTTTCACTCTTTTAGGTTGAACGTACTGCCTTCCCCGGCTTGTATTATTTCTTCCGCACAGTCAAGCATAACCGCTTGCCATTTTGGGGTATCGAAAAGTATTTCCACGGCAAATCGTCGTTTCTCGCCATTGGCAGGTATTCTATTTTTGCCCTCTTTCAAGGTTAAATATGAGAGGAGCTGTTTAATGACCGCTTCACCATTGCTGTGATTTTTGCGACCCGTGTTGAGTTTTCGCTTTTTGGGGAGTTCCCTCGTCACCGTTTGCGATTGCAGTCCACGCCGCCGAGCCGCCCGCACGTTATCTTATAATGACTAACATTCTACGGCGAGATTGAAGGTCCTGCTTTCGAAATTCAACAGTTTCATTGCAACAACTTTCTGTTTGGCTCCTCGATTTTTGCAACCTGTATTCGTTTTCTTCACTGAGATTCTTTGCTCATTCTCCGCAGTCTCGCAACCTGCGTTACGCTTGCATTGCTTCCGTTTGCCACACACGATTGAGTTCAGACCAAGCAGCTTTTCGCAACCCCAACAGGCATTCGATTTTCCTCTTTCAAGATTCGATGGAAGAGTGGTCTTTCGATACTTTCTTCCACAATATTCGCTTTGATTTTCGCGACCCGTGTTATACTTTTTGACATTCCTCCCCGTCGCGGTTTTGCAGGCAAGGTGCGATTCTCTTCGAAAAGTTTCTTCATCACGATGAACTTTGAATGCACCCATGTCATATTTCATCGCCACCGCACCAAAAACCGCATGAACCGTGTAACGTCTGTTTGCACATCAACACGCCCGCTCAAAAATTTGGTTCGCAATAGGCAACTCTCGTAACGCCACGCGATTATGGCTTACTTTTTATCGTTTTGATCGTCCGAGGTGGAATTCTCCGAAGCGTTCCCCGATGTCGAATCCACACCATTTTCGGTTTTTTTCGAGGTTGGCTCATTGCTTGCAGTCATATTTTCGCCGCCCACTTTTCCCTTTGCCGAGTCGGTTTCGCCGAAGCCCTGCGGCTTCACATCATCATTCGCGTGCGCGATCACCGCAAACGGATCGTCAGGCGCGTCCTTGTCGTGCTCTTCCATGTAGGCGAGCACCTCTTCCCAGCTTGCGCCGCGCATCAACATATCCACTTCGGCGGTATAAATCGTCTCGCGCTCCACGAGCACGCGCGCCATATTGTCGAGAATGCTACGATGTTCGGTGAGCAGCTTCTTTGCGCGCTCATATTGTTCCGCGACAATCCGCTTGACTTCCTCGTCAATCGCGGAAGCCGTCTCCTCGCTGTACGTCGCGCGCTCCTCGAAATCTCGCCCGATAAAGACAGGACCGTCGCTCGAATATGCGATCGGACCGAGCTTTTGGCTCATACCCCATTCCATAACCATCTTGCGCGCGATCGCCGTGACCTGCCGAATGTCGCCCGACGCGCCGGAAGAAATGTCATGAATGACAAGCTCCTCCGCAACGCGCCCGCCGAGCGCAGAACAAATATGCGCCAGCGCATAGTCATAGGTTTCAAGATTATTGTCTGATTCGGGACGGTAGAGGGTATACCCGCCTGCTGCGCCGCGCGGAATGATCGTCACTTCCTGCACGTTGTCGCGCTCATGGCAAAGTTTTCCGAGAATCGCGTGCCCCGATTCATGATAGGCGGTGAGCCGCTTCTCTTCCTCGGTCACGACACGGCTCTTCTTCTGCGGACCCATGATGACCTTGTTGATACCCTCATAAAGTTCAAGATTTCCGATCGTGTTCTTTCCGAGCCGAGCCGCAAGGATCGCCGCTTCATTCAAAAGATTTGCAAGATCCGCGCCCGAGAAGCCGCTCGTCATGCGCGCGATCGTCTTGAAGTTGACATCCGACGCCAGCGGCTTATTTCTCGCATGGACCTTCAAAATTTGTTCGCGCCCTTTCACGTCGGGCATGTGAACATATATTTGCCTATCGAAGCGCCCAGGTCGAAGCAAGGCGCTATCCAAAATATCCGCACGGTTCGTCGCCGCCATGACGATGACCCCTTCGTTGGAGTCGAATCCATCCATTTGAACGAGGATCTGGTTCAACGTCTGCTCCCGTTCGTCATTTCCACCGCCGAGTCCCGCTCCGCGTTGACGTCCGACCGCATCGATCTCATCGATAAAGATGATACAGGGCTGGTTGCGCTTTGCCATATCAAAGAGATCGCGCACACGCGATGCGCCGACGCCGACATACATCTCCACAAAGTCCGAACCGCTGACCGAGAAGAACGGCACGCCCGCCTCACCCGCAACAGCCTTCGCGAACAACGTCTTGCCCGTTCCGGGAGGTCCGACAAGCAACACACCCTTCGGAATCCTCGCCCCAAGGTCTGAAAACTTCTTGGGCGTTTTTAGGAACTCAACAACTTCCGCAAGCTCGACCTTCTCTTCTTCCGCACCCGCAACGTCGGAAAAGCGAACTTTAAGATTGGTCGAAACCTTCGCCTTGGTCTTTCCGAAATTCATAACCTTGCCGCCACCGCCGCTCGTCGCACGCAATACCAAGAAGAACGCGACTACGCCAACGATGAGCACCGCAATATAGATAAAGTTTCCCCAGCCCGAGCCCGCGTTGGGGTCGCTATACCAAATTTCGAGCCCGTCCGCCTTCCATTCCGCAAGCACCGTATCCCACGCCTCGGGGCTGTAAAGGCTGAACATGTTCGCCCAATAGGTATAATTTGTTGCGTCTTTGCTCGTATAGCCGTAGACCGTGTAATTGTCCACGCGGATCATCACGATTCTGTCTTCGCCCGAAAGCTCTCTGTTTGTGATACGCTGTTCAAACTCCGTTGCGGAGATCTCGCGGTCATTCTTGTATTTGGTCGTGATGACGAAGTAGACGCCAATCCCGAGCACCGCGATCAATATAACCGCAAGGACTATCTTAAAGGTTTTACTCAACTTTCGCTCCTTATCGTTAATTTAGTACACGTCACAGTATGGACGTTTAACGCTCTTATTGTATCATATTTCTTTTGGAAATGCAAGCATATGAAGGGCATTCTTTCCTGTTTTTCTAAAATTATCACAAAACGGTCTCAAACTGCCCAATTTGCCTATATTTTGGGTGATTTTGGGCGATTTTATGACTTGCGTATCCCAATTTTCGCGTGAAAATGTTTCATGTGAAACAATTTTTAGTTTCCCAAGCCGAAAAACGATGTTTCACGTGAAACAATAAACGCTGATTTTATCATTT
>CANRCY010000112.1 GCA_947629225.1 uncultured Clostridia bacterium
CGGTGAGCCTGTTTTCGCACAGTTCCACCCATTCGGCGCCGCCCGCGATATATCCGCCCGTCGGCGCGAGCCCGCCCCCGGGGTTCTTGATGAGAGAGCCGACGATAAGGTCCGCGCCAACTTGGGTCGGTTCCCGCTTTTCGACGAATTCGCCGTAACAGTTGTCCACGAAAATACACCCGCCGAATCCCTTTTTCCGCACAAAGGCGCACATCTCGCCGAGTTCGTCCACGGTGAAGGCGTCCCGCAGCTCATACCCGCGCGAGCGTTGGAGATAGACCATTTTATACTCTTTCCGTGCGAGCAGTTCTTCCGCCCGCGCATAGTCGGGCTTGCCGCCCGGCAAGAGCTCCAAAACGTCGCAGTTTACGCCGAAATCTTTGAGGGAGCCGTTCCCCGTCCCCCAAATGACGGAGCGGATGGTGTCGTACGGGGTCCCCGTCAGAAACAAAACATTGTCGCGGGGGCGGAGCACGCCGAAGAGCGCCACCGTGAGCGCATGCGTGCCCGAAAGAAGCGCGGGAGAGACGACCGCCAACTCCGCCCCGAAGGCGCGCGCATACACCCGACCGAGCGTTTCCCTGCCCTCATCGCCGTAGCCGTATCCCGTGGAGGGATTGAAGTGTCTGAGGGCGATCCGCTCCTCTTTGAACGCGTTCAAAACCTTCTCTTGGTTAAAGAGCGCGGTCTCGTCTATCAGCGCAAAGCGGGAAGCAAGCCGCTGTTCCGCCGCCGAAATTCTCTCATCTGCCGTCATAGAGTTCACACACCTTTTCGGCTGCGCGTCCGACGTCCTCGGGCGCGAGCCAATGTAAATTTTGCATTTTTTTGAAAAAAGTCAGCTGCCGTTTGGCATAATTGCGGGTATTTTGCTTGATTATGTCTGACATAGTACTATGCAAACCCCCGTTTTTCAAAAAGTCGACCACTTCTTTATAGCCAATCCCCTGCATGCACTGCGCATTTTCGGGAACGCCGCTTTCGAGAAGTCCGCGCACTTCCTCCACAAGCCCCTTTTCGAGCATTTCGTCTACCCGACGGCTGATGCGCGCGTAGAGCTCCTCGCGGGGAAAGTCGAAGGCGAACGCTTCGAAGGGATAGCGCGGCTCCCCTCCGTCTGCTTGCTCGGACTTTTTTCTGCCCGTCAGCTCGAAGATCTCGAGGGCGCGCACCACCCGCTTCACGTCGTTTTCGTGCAGTTTTGCGGCGCTCTCGGGGTCGACTTCTTCGAGCCGCCTGTGCAGCGCCGCCCTGCCCTCTTCCCGTTCGAGCCGCGCATATTTTTCGCGGATTTCCCGAGAGGCGGGCGTCTTGCCGAAGCCGCTTTGGTAGAGCACGGCGTTCATGTAAAACCCCGTGCCGCCGCACAGAACGGGCAATTTGCCGCGGGCGAGAATGTCCTCCACAACAGGGAGAGCGAGCCGTTCGAAGTCGCTCACCGAAAAATTTTCGGTCGGCTCGACCACGTCGATCATGTGATGCACGATCCCCTGCCGCTCCTCCTTTGTCGGCTTTGCCGTGCCGACATTCAATTTTTTGTAGACGAGCAGCGCGTCGCAGGAGACGATCTCGCCGCCGAGGCGTTTTGCGCACTCCACGGCGAGCGCCGTCTTGCCCGACGCGGTCGCGCCGCACACGGCAAGCAGCTTCATACGATCCTCTTAAAGAGCTTTTCGAGCTCTGTTTTGCGGATTTTTACGCAGGCGGGACGCCCGTGCGGGCATTTGATACCCATGTCCCCCTCCATTTCTTCGAGGAGTTTGCGCACTTCCCCGTCCGTGAGTTTTTCTCCCCCCTTCACCGCCGCCTTGCACGCCATCGTGGCGAGGCGATCTTTGAGAAGGTCGGGCAGTTTGATCGCGCGGAGGGTGTCCATCGAGGAGAGCACCTCGCCGAAGAATCCTTCGAGGTCCATGCCGAAGAGGTCGACGGGGACGGCGGAGACCTTAAAACTGTCGCCGAAGTCCTCGATCTCAAACCCGAAGGAGCGTAAAACATCGAGATTTTTGAGCAAAAAGGCGAATTCCTGCCCGTTCGTGTGCAGAAGAAAGGGCAAGAGCATGGGCTGGGAGAGCGCCGCGCGCGCCTCGCATTTGGCGCGCAACCTGTCGTAGAGAATGCGCTCGTGCGCGGCATGCTGGTCGACGAGATAGGCTTCGTCCCCCCCTTCGTAGATGAGATATGTGCGGAAGAGTTCCCCCTTGAATTCGAGGGTGGCGGGATCGAGCTTCTCCTGCTTTGCACGGCTCTGTTCGAGCAAGCTGCGACGGTTTTCTTCGAAGAAGTCGGTCTCTTTCTCCTGCGGGGCGCGCACTTCCAGGAGCGCGGGAGCCTGTTCGCGGTGCGGGATCGGGGAAGGTTTTCCGACAAGAGAAACGTCAAATTGCAGTTCTTTTTTCGCCTCGGCATAGCTCATGCCCGCCGCGGGGGCGCCGCTCTTTGCGGGATCTGAAAACGTGCTCTTGACTTCGGCGCGCGGGAGAGAGCTCTCAGCCACATATTCGAGCGCACCCGAACTGCCGTCGAGCACTGCCGAAACGACGGAATACACGCTTCCGTAAACGACGCGGTTGTCCGCAAAGCGCACGTCGGCTTTGTTGGGGTGGACGTTGACGTCCACGATCTCGCTCGGGACTTCCAAAAAGAGGATATAAAAGGGATATTGCCTCGTCATGAGGTAGTTTTTATAGGCGTTCGCCACGGCGAGCGACACCGTTTGGTTGACGACGTACCTGCCGTTTACGAACAAACTCTGGTAGCTCCGATTGGGCTTGTAAAAGTTTCGGTTCCCGATGTAGCCGCGCAGAGAAATCCCGTGTTTTTCCGCCGAGAGCTCGAAGCACTTTCCGAGGACGTCCGCCCCGTAAATGACGGCGACCGCGCTTTTCAGCCCGTCCCCGAAGGAGCGGTAGCGCACTTTCCCGTTGATGAGATAGGTGAAGGAGATCTCGGGGCGGGAGAGGATAAAGCGGGCGACCATGCCCGTGACGTCCCCCTCTTCGCTCGCGTCGCTCTTTAAGAATTTGAGCCGCGCGGGCGTGTTGAAAAAGAGCCCTTCCACGGTGACGCGGGTGCCGTTTGCCGCCGCGGCGGGGACGATCTCCCCCGTTTTTCCTCCGTCCGAAGAGAGGCTCCACCCCTCTCCGTCCTTCGTTTTGGAGACGATCTCCGTCTTGGAGACTGCCGCAACAGATGCGATCGCCTCTCCGCGGAAGCCGAGGGTGGAGATCGCCGTAAGGTCCTCCGCCGTGCGGAGCTTGCTCGTGGCGTGGGGCAAAAAGGCGGCTTTTAAGTCCTCTTTTGCGATGCCGCAGCCGTTGTCCGTCACACAAATGCGGTCTTTGCCGCCGCCCTCGATCTCGATCCCGATCTCGGTCGCTCCTGCGTCGATCGCGTTTTCCACGAGCTCTTTCACGACGGAATAGGGTCTGTCTACGACCTCTCCCGCCGCAATGCGGTTATAAACGTCGGGGGGCAAAATGTTGATCATTTGACTTTCTCCTTCCATTCGGCGAGAATGGCGAGCGCCTGCATGGGCGTGAGCAGGTCGAGGTTGAGCTCTTTGAGCTCGGAAACAAGGGCGGGCGGCGCGGTCTCCTCCGTCTCCTCGGTCTCGGCGGCCCTTCGCCGCGTGACGTCGTTTTTTTCGAGATTTTTGAGAATTTTTTTGGCGCGGGAAGTGACTTCTTCGGGAACGCCCGCAAGGGAGGCGACTTCCACGCCGAAGGAGCGGGAAGCCCCGCCGCGCACGATCTTTCTGAGGAAGACGATGCTCCCGCCCGCTTCGCGCACCGTGATCTTGTAATTTTTGACCCCCGCAAGCGTGCCTTCGAGCTCGGTGAGCTCATGGTAGTGGGTGGCGAACAGCGTCTTCGCGCGCACTTTTTCGTTGAGATATTCGATGACCGCCCACGCAATGGAGAGCCCGTCGAAGGTGCTCGTCCCCCGCCCCACTTCGTCGAGAATGAGCAGGCTCCGCGGGGTGGCGTTGCGCAGGATCGAGGCGACTTCCGTCATCTCCACCATAAAGGTAGAGCGGTCTAAAATGAGATTGTCGCTCGCGCCGATTCGGGTGAAAATGCGGTCGCACAGGGGCACGACCGCCCGCTTTGCGGGCACAAAACACCCGATGTGCGCCATGAGCACGATGAGCGCAGTTTGGCGGAGATAGGTGCTCTTGCCCGCCATATTCGGACCCGTGACGATCATCGTGCGGTTTTCGTCTGTGTCGAGAAGGCAGTCGTTGGGAACGAACCGCTCGCGGGAGAGCGCCTCGACGACGGGGTGCCTGCCCTCTTCGATCTCGAGCGCGCCCTCTTCGGCGATTTCGGGGCGGCAATATTTGTTCTCTTTTGCAACGGTCGCAAAGGAATTGAGGCAGTCGAGCATGCCGATCGCCTCGGAAATGCGCTGGAAGAGCTTGATGTTGCGGAGAAGGATTTCGTAGATCTCCTCATAAAGGCTCGCTTCGAGGCGTTGCGCCTTCTCGTCGCTGCCCAAGATCTTTTCTTCGAGCTGTTTGAGCTCCTCGGTGACGTACCGCTCCCCGCCCGCAAGCGTCTGGCGGCGGATATAGGAGTAGGGAACTTTGTCTTTGAAGGAATTGCTCACCTCGATATAGTACCCGAACACGCGGTTGAAGCCCACTTTCAGGGTGCGGATGCCAGTCTTTTCGCGCTCGCGCGCCTCGAGTTCGGAGATGCGCTTCTGCCCGTTGAGCTTGATGTCGCGCAGCCCGTCGAGCTCTTCGTTGTACCCTTCGCGGATAAATCCGCCCTCGCGCAGGAGCCCCGCGTCTTCACAGATGGCGCGGTCGAGCAGGGCGCAGATCTCTTTGGGGTCGATGAGGTCGTCGCAGATTTCGTGCAAGAGCTCCGAATGGAAGCCCGAGAGCTGGAACTTGATGTTGGGGACGACGGCGAGCGACTTGCTGAGCGCCACGCAGTCCCGCGGCTCGAAGTTGCCGTTGGAAATGCGCCCCGAGAGCCGTTCGATGTCCCGCATGCCCGTGAGCATATCCGAAAGTCCCATGCGGATGACGGTCGCGCGGTAGAGCTCTTCCACCGCGTCGAGCCGTTTTTCGATCTGTTTTTTGTCGAGGA
>CANRCY010000113.1 GCA_947629225.1 uncultured Clostridia bacterium
GCCCGCCGCTGCTCCGCCGCCCCAAGCGGAAGTTTCCCGTGCGGAAGAGGGGGACGCCGCGCAGCGAGTATCAAAAGCCCATCGTATCATCCTTCTTTCCGTGATTTTGTTCTTTGGTATCGTAATTTTAACGTTCGTTCTGTTGATTTTAGGGCTTCGAGCTTATCCAACAAACATGGGACAGAGCTATGTAGTTCATGATGATTGGCACTTTTCCGATAAATTTATTTTTTGGACGGCGTTTACAGTTGCAATTGTGATCGTAGCGGTGTTGGTGTTTCTGATCGTCCGTCTTGCGCGCAAAGGGAGACGACCGCGCAAGTGATCGGGGTATTTTTCAGATTTTTGAGCGCGAAAAATCAAATGTAAAAAAATTTATACAAGAAAACCGCAAAATGTAAAGTAATTCTTTATAGACAAAGTCCGAGATCGGTGGTAAAATTTGGTCAAACAAGGGGCGACCTTGAAGATTTATCATGAAGGAGGAAGTAGGAATGAAGAAGTTTGCGTGCGTTGCATTATCTCTTGCAGCGATCTGTATGGCGACTTGTATGAGCGCCTGCACGGAAGAAAACAAGGGCGACGAGAGCGCTTCGATGGGCTATACCATAAGCCTATCGAAAAGCCTGATCGTCTTTGATGAGCAGGAATTTTCGCCTGATAACGCTTATGCCACGGTATATTTTGGAGCCAGGTTGAATGATCCGAAGGTTTGGGAGTCTCACATCGACGCATATTCCTATGCCCTTTTTATCGGAGAGTCAACGATAGATTTCATGAACGACATGGGATTTTCTTGGCGAGACTACGACAAAGGCGTTGCTATTTTTGATGAAATCATTTCAAAGCCGTTTGAGGAAATGTCGACCGTCAGCTCATTGTCGAAACCAGTGTGCATCATCCACGGCGAGCGGGGAAAGGAAGGATATTTATCGAACAAATATGGTCTTGATGAGACCTATAATAAAGAAACGGGAGAGATTTTGACTTTGAAGTTTCTCTATTCCAAGCGTGTCAAACTTCCAGAAGAACTCTTTGAAGAAGAAGGAGAGTTGGCGTTCATTTATTCCATTCCGATGGGAGTTGGCGATAGCAATGGGAATCGCTGGTTCAACGGCAACAACGGCGGTGGGAGTGAAACCGTGAATGTTCATTATGAAAAGAAGGACGGCATGGTCACGCTCGAAGATAGGGTCGTATATGATAGAAAGATG
This sequence comes from uncultured Clostridia bacterium, assembly GCA_947629225.1. GTDB lineage: Bacteria > Bacillota > Clostridia > Christensenellales > Borkfalkiaceae > Gallimonas. The sequence continues at coordinate 1,215 of CANRCY010000113.1, forward strand.
TTCCCCAATACCAAGATGCTCGACTTGGAAGAGGAATGATCAAAAAGTTTATCAAGGAGAAAGCAAGAAATGAAGAAGATTGCGTGCGTTGCATTGTCGCTTGCGGCGCTTTGCATGGCGACTTGTCTGAGCGCCTGCACGGAAGAAAACAAGGGCGACGAGAGCGCTTCGACGGACTATCCCATAAGCCTATCGAAAAGCCTGATCGTCTTTGATGAGCAGGAATTTTCGCCTGATAACGCTTATGCCACGGTATATTTTGGAGCCAGGTTGAATGATCCGAAGGTTTGGGAGTCTCACATCGACGCATATTCCTATGCCCTTTTTATCGGAGAGTCAACGATAGATTTCATGAACGACATGGGATTTTCTTGGCGAGACTACGACAAAGGCGTTGCTATTTTTGATGAAATCATTTCAAAGCCGTTTGAGGAAATGTCGACCGTCAGCTCATTGTCGAAACCAGTGTGCATCATCCACGGCGAGCGGGGAAAGGAAGGATATTTATCGAACAAATATGGTCTTGATGAGACCTATAATAAAGAAACGGGAGAGATTTTGACTTTGAAGTTTCTCTATTCCAAGCGTGTCAAACTTCCAGAAGAACTCTTTGAAGAAGAAGGAGAGTTGGCGTTCATTTATTCCATTCCGATGGGAGTTGGCGATAGCAATGGGAATCGCTGGTTCAACGGCAACAACGGCGGTGGGAGTGAAACCGTGAATGTTCATTATGAAAAGAAGGACGGCATGGTGAAGTTGGATCAAAAGGTTGTATACGATAGAGAAATGTTCTCAAAAGTGAAGTTCTTGGATCTGGAAGAGCAATCGTAAAAAAAATTTAATAATTTTATAAAGGAGGCGGGTCATGAAACTTGGAAAGAGGGCTTTGGCGGTGTTTGTCGGACTCATTGCGATCGTCGCCGCAAAGAGGACGCCTCCGCGGAGGGCGGCTATGTGTACGGGCATGTGCCCGTCGATTGCCCCGTGACCGAATTTTCTTGCGAAAAAGGGGAAGCCAAGTTTCACTTTTCGATCGGCGAGAAATTTGCAAACGAGCTTGAATTGTTCTGCGTGACGCTCTGGTATGATTATGACGTTCGGAACGTGTATCTACCGATGATCGTTTCCGAGGACTTGAAGGAAGAAAAGCCGATCGAGTTTCCCGAGTACGATGACAGCCATGTCCGCCCGTCGAAAGGATAAGAATTTGTGGAAATATTCAAAATTGGACATCCCCGCGCAGAGCTTGCGCGGGGATGTTTTGCCATTTATCAATCGTTTGCAAGCGGCAGGGTGAAATCCCGCCGTTTTCGTGTATGTGAGTGATTTTCCAAGCAAAGATCATTTGTCCCGATTTTGTCTCGTATTATAGTTGATTTTTGAAAAATGTTTATGATAGAATAAGAAAAATCCAATTGAAAGATAAGATTTTCCTATGAGCACTGAATCCAAAAAATTAGCGCCGTTGCGCATTTTACAAATTTTACAGAAACACAGTTCGCCCGAACATCCGCTGTGGCAGGAGGAGATCCGGCAGTATCTTTTCGGGGACTATGGCATTGAGCTCGAACGCAAAGCGATCGGGCGCAATCTTGCCTGTTTGCGCGATGCGGATTTCGAGATCGTCAACATTCCCAAACGCGGATACTATCTCGAAACGCTCGGATTCGATTACTTTGACCTGTGTTTGATCATTGACGCCATTCTTTCGAGCAAACACATCACGTCGGAGCATGCAGGAGAGCTTTTGTATAAGTTGAAGTCCCTTGCGCACGACGCCCTTCCCTTTGGATCGCAACATGTGGAATCCCTCGGCGAACGAAGCGAAGAGGGTATGTGGGAACTTTTCATTGCGCTTCAACGCGTCAATTTTGCGATCGGCGCGAAAAAACGGATCGAGTTTGACTATGCGGAAGATATGGGAAATGCGGAAAAGAGACACTGCCGTGCGATTCCAAGAAGGATTCTGTTACACGAACAGACCTATTATCTCCTTGCGTATGACAGGGGAAGATATGTTTTTTACCGTCTCGACCGAATGAGCCGCACGCATGCCTTGTTGCTTAGGAAAAAAAGCTACCCGAGAAGAGACATGGAAGCCGAAGCGCGTGCAATCGAAGCCTTTTTTCACACAGAGTTGCGCGATGAAACTTAAAAGCGAGGTGCATTGATGAAACGAAAGATCATCGATACAAAATATAAATTTTTCTCGGTTTTCGATTCCGACACGGGTTCGTATTTCAGAACGGGGATCTTGGACGAAACGGAAAAGACGGGAGATCCGTCTCCCGTAAGCCCCGAGGGCGTGAAGGGTGCGGTTGCCGTGGCGGGCGTCATTGATGAATTTACCGAAAAATATTGCAAATGAAGATCACACGGTAGCCAAGAAGTCGGGAGTGCGTCCCGACTTCTTTGTTGTTATGTTTACAAAAAAATTCCAAAAATTTTCCTCATGAGACATTTTTGGGACGCATGATAGTTGAATTCTCAATTCGGAATTTGCTATAATGCCGTCATAAAGAAAAAGCGCGTTGCCGCTTTACAAAATTTCCATCGAAAAAAATATAGCGAGGTATATTCATGAAAGAATTTGAAGGCGTGATCGGTTATGAAAGTGTCAAGAGAGAATTGGAACGGCTTTGCGACGTTCTCAAAAACGGCGAGAAATACGCTCGGCTCGGCGTGGAAATGCCGCACGGGCTACTTCTTCACGGCGAGCCGGGCGTGGGCAAGACGACTATGGCGAATTGCTTCATCGCGGCGCTCGGGTGGAAGGTCTTTCTCTGCCGCAAGGCAATGTCGGACGGCAAGTTCGTCGACGAGATCAAAAAGACGTTCGAGGATGCAAAAACGCAAGCTCCGTCCGTCGTGTTTTTGGACGATCTCGACAAGTTCGCCAACGACGACGAGGATCATACCAATTCCGAAGAGTATGTCACCGTGCAGTCCTGCATCGACGACGTGCGCGGCAAAAACGTCTTTGTGCTGGCGACGGCGAACGACACGCGCAATTTCCCGCGCTCGCTCCTCCGTTCGGGCAGATTCGATAATGTCATTAAAATCGAAACACCCGATGGGAAGGATGCGGAAGAGATCATCGCGCATTATCTTTCCCAAAAGAAGTTTGTTGCCGACGTCGATACGCAGACGATCGCGCGCATTCTCGAAGGGAAATCCTGCGCCGATCTCGAAAGGGTCGTCAACGAGGCGGGGATCTATGCGGGATTTGCGGGAAAAGAGAAAATCGATATGGACGCCATTGTCCGCGCCTGTATGCGTGTGATCTTCAATGCGCCCGAGGGCGAAGAGCGGTATTCTCTTTCCGCGCAAAAGCGCATTGCCTACCATGAAGCGGGGCACGCGGTCATTGCCGAGGTTTTGGAAGAGGGAAGCGTCAATCTTGTTTCCGTCTGCATGCACGATAGCAGGACGGGCGGGATCGCCTCTTTGTCGCAGTCGCCCGACTATTTTACGTCCGTGACCTATATGGAAAACCGCGTGATCTCTCTGCTCGGCGGCAGGGCGGCGACGGAACTCGTATTCGGCGAGATCGATACGGGGGCAAACAGCGATCTGCACCGCGCATTCGATATTGTGGGACGCCTTATAGACGAATATGCAGGACGGGGATTTGCGCAGTATACGACGGGCGACAGCGGGAATCGCGTCATGGATTCAAAGGATAGTGCGGTCATGCTCGAAATGGAACGCTATGATCTTCGCGCGAAGAAAATTCTTGCCGAGAATCGGGCGTTTTTGGATGCGCTTGCGGAAGCGCTCTTCGAAAAGAAAACGCTTCTTGGGAGCGAGATCCGTAAAATAAAAGCCGCCGCCAAGCAGGCGGCGTAAAGGGGG
>CANRCY010000114.1 GCA_947629225.1 uncultured Clostridia bacterium
GAACAGACAGTCCTTGAACAAAGGGCTGTTTTTTCTGCCCTCGAAAGGAGGTGAAACAAGATTTACAAGTATTACGAAAACAAAATGGGGATGCCAGAACAGAAGTATCCACGGGACAAGCACGCGACAATTTCCGTTATATCGCATAAGGCGCAAGATTTTCAAAGTATAGACGAATACCTCAAAGACTGCGAACAGCGGTATAAGGTAGAATACTTCAAAAAGATGTCCACGACCGAACAGGCGTGGAGAGAAGTGATGAAGTCTACGAACGCCGCCTACCACTTCCGAGGCAAGAACATTGTCTTGGAGTGTCTGCAATTCGGTGGCAATCGTGAGTTTTGGGACGGCTTCAATTCCGAACAGGATATACGAAGCTATTTCAAAGTTTGTTACCAATACGCCATAGACAAAATAGGTTTCTTGCGCACACATGAGAACATCATCTGCGCCGCGATCATTACCGAGCCGAACAGGCGAAACCTCTTTGTCTATTATCTTCCCGTCACCGAAGTGTGGCAAGAAAAGATCATGAGCGACGATAAAAGCGCGGCGGGGAACAAACTTCAACTGCGCGATGAGTACGATATGCCTATGTATAAGCATTGCATTGAAATAGACGATCCATTGCTTTCACACAGCGCGTTTTGGGAGGCGCGCGGCGGGTTGGTGTCATACTCCGCTTTGCAAGAGGACTTTTTCAAGGAAGTATCCGAGAAATACGGAGCGAAGCACGGTGAGAGTTTCTCGCTCATCAAGAATACTGTGGAAAGTCAACGTAAGCGTTACCATCGGACAGACGGCGTCTTTACGATGAACTTTATTACGATGGCTTTTAAGAATCGCGCTTGAATCCCTTGACAAACCTCAAAGAAAAGTGTATAATCGTATTCATACGACGCATATATTTTACGGAGGTCATTATGGAAAAGAAACCGAGAGCTGCGGGATATGTTCGCCCGTTATAAGAGCGGAGAAAAAGCCAAAAGTATTGTGGATAGACTGAACGCACAAGGTATTCGCAACAAAAGCGGCGCGACATTCACAGTCAATTCTTTTGCCAAAATTATCCGCAACAGCAAATATGCGGGAATTGTCATCAACAACGGCGAAACTTATGAAAACGTCGTCCCCGCTATCATGGACAAGGATACCTATGAAGCCTGCAACCGTATTATGGACAATCAACGGCACAAGCAAAAGACCGTGCAGGAACACAGCGAATATGTTTTGTCCGGAAAACTTTTCTGCGGATACTGCGGCACACTCATGACTGCCGAGGACGGAACAAGTCATACAGGCAAGATCTATCACTACTACAAGTGCTTTAACCGCAAGAAGAACAAAGAGCAATGCAGCAAGAGTAATATTACAAAAGAAAAACTCGAAAACCTCGTCTTTGAAGCAACAATCGAATACGTCTTGAAACCGCAGGTGATAGAAAAAATCGCCTTTGCGGTCGTGGAGAAATTCAACAGCAGCATTACAAAGTCCGATTCGCTTACTCTGCTTGAAAAGGAGCAGCAGCAAGTGCAAAAGTCCATAAACGGCTTCCTGAACGCTATCGCCAAGGGAGTTGTTACGAAGTCCACAAAGGAAAGACTGCTTGCTTTGGAACAGCAAAATGATATTCTCGAAGAAAAGATTGCATTGGAAAAGGCAAGACAAATTCAGCCGCTTGAATATGAAACAGTAAAGGCATTCCTAACCTATTTTGCAAGGAAGAAATACCAAAACGATGAGGAGAAAAACGAATTTTTCAACTCGTTCATCTATCGCGTTGTCCTCTTTGACGACTGCGTGTATATCTTTTACAACACTTCGCCCGACATGCCGACAAAGGTAAAACTCGACAAGGACGAACTTGACGAACTGAAAAACCCCGAACATAGAAAAAGCACCCGACTTGAACCGCTTGGGTTCAAATTGGGTGCTGATGGCGGAAGGTGAGGGATTCGAACCCCCGGAAACTTTCGCTTCAACGGTTTTCAAGACCGCCGCGTTAAACCGCTCCGCCAACCTTCCCTATGCTTTTGTATCTATGCTTTCCGAACTTTACGCTCACCCATACGGTCGGCGGGAGCGGCGCAACACGCGCCGCTCGCCGAATTTCGCTCAACGTTTCTTGCCGCGGAAGAAAACCGCAAGCGTTCCCGCGCCCGAGTGCGTGCCGATCACGCTCCCGATCTGATTGACATAAATTTTATGGTCTGCAAAGTCGTTTTTCAAGAGCGAGATCAGATATTCCACATCCTCTTCGCAATCGCCGTGGCTGATGAAGATCGGGTCGTCGCGGTCGAGGATTTGCAGCTCCTTCATATGTTCGACCAAGGCAGAGATCGATTTCCGTCTGCCCATTGCCTTCCCGATCGCGATCAAGTGCCCCGCGTCGGCGACATGCAGAACGGGCTTGATCTTCAACATCGTCCCGATGACGGCGGTCGTGGCGGACACCCTCCCCCCGCGCTTCAGGTGGAAGAGATTATCCACGGTAAAATAGTGGCAGATGTGAAGTTTCAATCCCTCCGCATAGCGGTACGTCTCTTCGATCGTCGCGCCCGTATCCGCCTTGCGCACCACATAATCGACGAGCAGTCCTTCCCCGAGAGAGGCGCAAAGAGAGTCTAAAACAAGAATTTTCCTCTCGGGGTAACGCGCGCTCAGCTCCCGCGCGGCGACGACGTAGCTGTTGTACGTTCCCGAAAGTCCCGAAGAAAACGCGACGATAAGCGCGTCGTTTCCCTCACGGACAATGGGTTCTATCTTGCGCTTCGCCTGCTCGGGGGAGACCTGAAAGGTCGTCGGCATGGAGCCGCCGCGCAGCCGCGCATAAAATTCTTTTACATCGAGCGAGGCGCCGTCTTCCCCTTCGTACAGAACGCCGTCCATATTGAACCCAAGTCTTATGGCGGTAACATCATGTTCGGTGTAATATTCTTCCGGCAGATCGGAAGCGGTATCCGTTAAAATAACAAATTTCCTCTGCATTTTGTTCCCTTTCCCAGCATGAATTCGTTTTACTCTCTCTCTAAATTATAGAAAGATTCTCCTCTTTTGTCAATCTCTTTCCCAAAATTTATCGAAGAGAAGCAAAGTTTTTTACGCGCGTCGCCTTAAAAGAAACGGTCACATCGGTGCCGCTTTTCCCCTTTTTCAGGTTGAGATTCACGTTTTCGGTATCGAAGTATTCCTTCGCGATGTGGGTAAAATCGGCGAGGACGGCGGCTCTGGTCGCGTCGTTGATCTCCTCTTTGTCGTCTTCGAGCATTTTTTTGAGTCTGAGTTTTGTCGTTTCTCTTTTCATGAAATCCCTCCGTTCATTTATGCAGCGCACGAATCAGTCCGCTGAAAAAGCCTTTTTTGGTCCCCTCTGCACCCGCGATCCCGCCTGTGTAGAAATTTGCGAGGATACGGAACGCACGGGAACGGTCGGTAATATTGTCGAGGAAAATGCGGTCTTCCTCGGGGACAACGACGGTGAGCGGAATTTTCAACGTTTCGGCGATCTCCTCGGGTTTTAAGAGTTCCCCTCGCCGCACGAGGTCGTTCCGCACCATATTCACCACGAGCCCCACCCGTTGCAGGCGGTAGCTCTTCAACATGCCCGCAACGCGCGCGCCGTCCCTGAGCGCGGAGATATGCGGCGTTGTAACGAGCAGGGCTTCGTCGGCGCAAGCCACGGCGCGATGAAACCCTTCGTCGATCCCCGCGGGAGAATCGATCAGAATAAAATCGAACCTCTGCGCGAGGGAATCGAGGATCAATCGTACCGCCTGCGGCGAGACGTAGCGCTCGGAAATGCGGTTGCTCGCAAGCGAATAGAGGGTCGGATAGCGGGGGTGCCGCACGAGCGCCTGTTTGGGGCGGCATCTACCCTCCACGACGTCAACGACGTCGAACGAAGCGAGATTTTCCACGCCCAAAACGACGTCGATGTTATTCAAACCGAAATCGAGATCGCAAACGATCACGCGATACCCGTTTTTTGCAAGCTGAACGCCGAGGTTTGCCGTGACCGTAGTCTTTCCGACGCCCCCTTTCCCCGAAGTAATCACGATTTTTCTTGCCATGCCCTTTCCTCTGAAAACCTTTTTGGAACATCATAAAACATGCGGCGCGGAATATTACGGGAAAATTTGTCGGATAAAACATAATCGGATAGAATCATCAAAAAAAGAAGGGCTCCGCTATGGAACCCTTCTTTCCGGAAAACAATTTTCAATTATTCGGGCTTGTTGTCCTCGGAACGGGAGGAAAGGAATTGGTCCGCCGCGCGCGAGATCTTGCGCTTCACCAAGCCTTTTTCGATGAGTTCGACGATTCCTTCATAGGGAAGATAATAGTCGACGTTCTCCCGCTCGATCTGCTCTGCGCCGTAGCCCTGCAATACGCTGTCGATAAGTTCGAGCGCATACTTCACGCGGCGTTCGTTCTTGATACGGTACATGCAAGGCGTATCCTCGGCGGAAGCAAGGTCGGAGACGTCCTCCACCTTGTATTTGCTCTCCGCATAGTCGGCGGGGTTGAGGGGCAGATACACGCAAAGAGATTTCCCGCGGAAGGCGAGCCTTGCGACGGGCTCTCTGCCGAAGCGGTAGGTTTCGTGCTTCCAGCTGAGACGGTCGCGGACCTTCTTGAAGGAAAGCAGGTGATTCTTAATGGTCGTGTACCACTGTTTCAGATCGTCGTCCGACTGGATGAGTTTCGCGGTGAAGCTCCTGTCGTAGCGGAGCGTTCCCGCTTCGACCGATTCCTCTTCGACGATAATGGGACCTGCGGGGACGGTCTCTTCCGCGGGCTGCGCGGTAGCTTCCGCCACAGCGGCTTCCTCTTCGGTCTGTGCGCCGAAGCCGAGTCCGCCGTAAGTGATCTTGCGCTTGATGAGCCCTTTTTCGATGAGTTCGACAACGCCCTCGTAAGGCATGTAATAGTCGACCGATTCGCGTTCGATCCGCACGCCGCCGTAACGCTCCATAACGGTAGCGATGAGTTCGATCGCATACTTGACGCGGCGATCGTTCTTGATACGGTAGAGGCAAGGCGTATCTTCGGCGGAAGC
>CANRCY010000115.1 GCA_947629225.1 uncultured Clostridia bacterium
CAGCACGACCCCGAAAGAATTCTCCTCGTTCCTGTGGACGAGCTCGGCGAGGATTGCCATCTTGACGTCTTCCCCCACGTCGCAGTCGAGCAGTACTTCGCGCAACAAAAAGTCGCAACGGCACTTCACCGCAACGTCGGCGGCAAGAAGTTGGAGTTTGCCGTCCCGCCCGTCGAGCTGGTCGAAGGCGAGGCGGAAATATTCCTCCATGACGGGAAGCTCGGAGAGCTGCTCCGCTTCGGCGCGCTTTGCCTTGCTCAGGGCGAGGAAGAAGGCGACGACCGTGCGGTATTCCTCCTCGGGCAGACGGTAGAAATAATTCATGGAGAAGGTCTCCCCGCCGTCTTCCAAGCCGCGCAGGCGGACAAGATAATATTTGGCGAGCGCCTTCCGCGGATAGAGGGTGACGAACGTATCGAGCGAATCGATCGCCTCGCCGACCCTTCCCACGCGGTATGCGGCGACGGCATGGAACCAGAGAACGTCGTCCATATAGGGCGTCTTTTGTTTGAGGAGGGAAAGCTTTTCGTATGCGTCGGCGTCCAGCCCCGTCTCGCAGAGCGCGGAGGCGATGCGGAAGAGATCCTCGGGAGATTCCGTCTCGATCCGCGCGAGCCGTTTTCCGATCTCCCTTGCGCCTTCCGTGTCCCCCTTCGCCCCGAGCACGGCGCAATAGGTCGTGAGGGCATGGACGTTCTCGGGATAGAATTCGAGGAGCCGCGCGCATTCCTCCGCCGCGCCTTCGGTGTCCCCTTCGAGCAGAAGGCACATGGCAGTGAGACCCGAAGCGGACGGAAAATCTTTGCTCTCGGGAGAAATTTCCGAAAGAGCCTCCCGCGCGCCGTTCAGATCGCCGTGCTTGATGTACTCTATCCCGCGGAAAAGAAGTTCCGAATCGTCGATCTCCCCGTCGGCGGAATGCACCAGACGGAGAGGCGCACGGGGCTCTTCGGGAGCGGGCATCTCTTCTCCGTAGAGGTGACGGAGGTACAGCTCCGATTGGAACGTGTCCCCCATGTTCATGAACGCATAGGAGAGCCCTTCGTACCCCTCGGCAAAATCGGCTTCGTTGCAGGTATCGAGGAAGCGGAACCACGCGTCGGCGCAGGCGTGCCACAGTCCGAGCTCCTCATAGACGGCGGCATAGCATGCGCAAGCGTCCGCAGAAGGGTCGTACATCTCCGCCCGCTTGTTGAGCATGCGGAGCGCGCCGAAGTAGTCCCCCTCTTCGTAACGCTTTTCGGCGCTTTCGAGGAGAGTCTCTTCATCGAAATTGAGTTGTGTGATCTTTTCGTCGCTCACTTTTTCTCCTCTCCGCCAAAGAGCGCGGCGATCTCTTCGCGGGTAAATACATAATCGGTGTTGCAGTCGTGACAATGGACGGCGATCGCGCCCTCTTCTTCCAACAGTTTTTCGGCGTCTTCCCGCCCCATGGAGAGCACGGCGGAAGCCGCCTTTGCGCGGGAACAGCGGCAACGGAACACGATCTCCCGCTCTTCATACCGCTCTTGCCCGAAGCGTTCCCGCAAAATCCTTTCCGCTCCCTCTTCCGCGATCAGCGCAGAGAGGTTGGAAAATTCGGCAATCTTTTTTTCGGCATAGGAGATCGTCTCCTCGCTTGCCTGCGGCATGGGTTGCAGAAACACGCCGCCCGCACCGAGGCACGCCCCTTCGGGTGCGACGAGCACCCCGAGCGCGATCGCGGTGGGACGTTGTTCGCTCGTGAGAAAATATGCGGAAAAATCCTCCGCGATCTCCCCCGAAACGAGCTCGCTCGTTCCCACGAAGGGGATCCCCTCCCCGTCGTCGCGGACGACGGTCAGCGTCCGCCGAGCCGACGCCCGACGGCGAGTTTCCCGTCCGCGCGCAAGGGAAGGCGGACGGACGGTTCGGCGAGATTGCCGCGCAGTTGCAGCGCGCCGTTCCCCGAAACGGAGATCTTCCCGCAGGGACCGTCCCCCGAGACGGTGACGAAAAGGCTGCTCTTCTCCCCCTTCAACCAACTGCAAAGGTATGCGGTCGCCGTCATCGTGCGTCCGAGCGCCGCCGCGCAGACGGGCGAGAGCGCGTGCCGCATGATCGCCTCGCGGACGAGCGCGGTCGTATCGAGCACGGCGAGGGAGAGTTCTCCCCCGCATAGGAGCGTTTTATAAATTTTGCTTACTTTTTCCTGCATATGAAATTCAAGCGGTCGCTTTTTTCCTTATTCTCGCCGAGGTGTCCTTCCACGGCGAGCACGTCAAAGCTCGCCCCGCGGAGCGCGGAGACGAGGTCCTCTTCCCGATGGATATATTGCACATGGCGCTCGTCGAAACGGTCGAACGCGCCGTCCTTTCTGCGCACAAAGAGGGTAACGTCCATTTCGATCCGATCCCCTATGCGGCGGTTGAAGGAGAGATAGGTAACGTTTTCGCGGTCGTCCGCAGAGACAGTATCGGCAACTTTTTCGCAAAGCTTGTACGTACTGCTCGTATCCAACCAGAAGATCCCGTTTTTTTCCAGACAGGCGGCGGCGCGGCGGAATGCGGAGGGAAGTTTTTGCGGGGGAAGATAGTTGTAAACGTCGTTGGGTGCAAGAATGAAATCGTACTTTTCGGGCGTGCGCAACGCCGCGGCGTCGGCAAGGAAGAAATCGATCTTCCTCCCCTCTTCGCGCGCATATTTTTCGGCACGCGAGAGCATTTGGGGGGAAATGTCCGCCCCGCTCATCGCATAGCCCGCCTGTACGAGACGGCGGCAGAACGCGCCGCTCCCGCAACCGATCTCGAGCCCTTTTCTCCCCGCGTTGAGCCTTCCGAGCCCGTCTATGAAATACTGCGACCATTTCGGATAGTCGCAGTCATCATTCAGATATTCGAACCATTCGGCGAGATACCGATACGCGTTTTCCATACCGTCACCGTTTATTGAGCATCTTCGGCGGGCGTTTTCTCTTCTTTTTCTTCTTTTCGTCCTCTTCGCGGAGCGCCCGTTCGCGCTCATCGAACTGACGGTTATATTCGACGTACTGCTCGTCGTTCTTGTGCTCTTCTTCGTACTTTTTCACGTCGTCCGCCATGGCGTCCTTGCTCTCTTTGAGCTTTTGCAGATCTTCGCGGTTGAACGATTCGGGCAGCTGATAGAGTTCCAGATCGTCGTCGATGGGCTTGATCGGACGGGAGACGAGCTTGCTCTTCCCCTGCGCCACGATCATGCGGCGGTATTCGCGGGCGGCGGCGCTGTCCATATCGGTCTTGCCCTTTTCGCCGCGGTTCATCGTGCCCGTCTCCTTGTTGTAGAGACCGCGCCCCGTCGCCACGCCGATGTCGGGGTTCACAAACTTATCGAACGCCCACTGGCTGTAATCCATCCAGACGAGCAAGAAATACGAGAAGCCGATCAACAGGTAAAAGACGAGGGCGATCGCCGTTAAGAGCGTAACGTTGAAGAAGAACAAGAGGACGGGAAGGAGCGCCACAGCCGCAAAGAAGACGGTCTGCGGGAAGGTCCCGACCGTCATGACCACGGCGTTGCGGAAAAGCGCCCAAATGCCCTGCTTGTAGTTTACGCCGAGGGAGATCATCCACAGACAGACAAGGACCGAAAAGGCGAGAATGACGTATCCCACCACCTTCGAAGCGATGAGCCAGCCCGAATATTTGCTCCCCCCCGCGATTTGCAGATCGGCAAGGTTACTGCTTGTCTGCGCAAGGAAGAGGAAGAGCGTCAGAACGAGCAACGCCTCCAAGACGTTCCAATAATTGCGCCTGATGCCGCGGAGAAAGTCGTTCGCGACGAACACGCCCTCCGTCCAGATCAGATTGCGGATGATATACGAGCCGCCCGAGATCCCGAGCGCCGCGATCGCCGCGGCGGGGAAGAGAAGCGCAAAGAACAGAAGATCATACATAAATCGCGCGCTCTCCATCATTCCCGTTGCGTCGGGAACGGCGGGATAACCGAACAAAAAGCTCGAATCGTACGCTCCGATCGCAAGATCGGCGCCGTTTACGATAAAGCGGAAAACAAAGACCGCGATCACGGGGAGAAAGGTGATCAGCACGAGCAGATTGACAAGCATGAGCCGCCCGAATCTCCCCTTCAAAATATCCCAAAAGAGAGAGAAACGGTTGGTGGGAAGGGTACTGCGCGCATATTCTTCGCTGCGTTCCTTTCCTTCCAGCCAACGGGCAACCAAGCCCTTACGTTCTTTTTCAGCCATAGTTCAACTCCGTAAATCAAGTCTTTTCGGAAATGCCGAAAAACCAAGATACTGTCATTGTACTACAAATCAAAAAATATTTCAATTAAAAACAGGCAAATTCTTTGACTTTTCCTATCGCATATGATAAAATAAATTTGTTACGGGCGGCGACGCGGTCGCCGCCCTTTTTTTCGCCAAATAAGAGGTATTTTCATGAAAAAATACAGGGTCGGCGTCGTCGGCGCGACGGGCATGGTCGGTCAACGGTTTGTGGGGCTTCTGTCCGAACACCCCTATTTCACCCCCGTCTGTCTGCTTGCGAGCGCAAATAGCGCGGGAAGACGCTACGAAGAGGCGGTCTCGGGCAGATGGGCGATGCCCTTCCCCATTCCCGAAAAGGTAAAAGACCTCACCGTGCTCGACGCGGAAAAGGACGCGGAGACGCTTGTCGGAAAGGTCGATTTCGTGTTCTGCGCCGTCAATATGAAGAAGGACGAAATCCGCGCCCTCGAAGAAAAATATGCGCGGCTCGAAATCCCCGTCGTCTCCAACAATTCGGCGCACCGCTTCACCCCCGACGTTCCCATGGTGATCCCCGAGATCAACCCCGAACATCTTTCCGTCATCCCCTTCCAACGCAAACGCCTCGGCACAAAGCGCGGGTTTATCGCGGTCAAGAGCAACTGCTCCCTGCAATCGTACGTCCCCCTCTTGCACCCTTTGCGCGCATTCGGGATCAAAAATGTCGCCGTTTGCACCTATCAGGCGATCTCGGGCGCGGGAAAGACGTTCGAACGCATGCCCGAAATCCTCGATAACATCATCCCCTACATCGGCGGCGAGGAGGAAAAGAGCGAAAAAGAGC
>CANRCY010000116.1 GCA_947629225.1 uncultured Clostridia bacterium
TGCCTTCCCCTCTACAAAAAGGTGCAGGAAAGGCTGGAAAAGGTGTACCTCTCCACCCGCGAAAATTTGGCGGGGGTAAGGGTCATCCGCGCGTTCTCCCTCGAAGACAGCGAGAAGGAGGAATTCTCCGCTCGCACGGAGACGCTCAAACGCGCACAGAAGAGGGCGGGCGCGGTCGCCGCGCTCTCGGGTCCTTTCACCTTTGCGCTCGTCAATATCGCCCTCATCGTATTGCTCTATACGGGGGCGATCCGCGTAAACGTCGGCATTTTGGAGCAGGGGGACGTCGTGGCGCTCTACGGCTACCTCATGCAGATCCTCGTCGAGCTCATCAAACTCGCCAATCTCATCGTCACCGTCACCAAGGCGATCTCCTGCCAGAAGCGGATCGGCTCGGTGCTCGCCATGGAGGGCGAACCCTCCGTCGTCTGCCCGCCTGCCGCGGAGGAAGACGCAAAAGAGGGTTTCGTCTCTCCCGCCGTCTCCTTCGAGAACGTCTCGTTCTCCTATGCGGGCGGAAAGAAAACGCTCGACGGGATTACATTTTCGGTGCAAAAAGGCGAAACGGTCGGCATTTTGGGCGGCACGGGCGCGGGAAAGAGCACCCTCGTCGGGCTCATTCCCCGCTTTTACCAAACGACGGAAGGGCGGGTGCTCGTCGGCGGGGAAGACGTTTGTTCGATCCCCGCGGCGTCCCTCCGCGCGCGGGTGGGGGTCGCCCCGCAAAAGGCGGCGCTCTTCAAAGGCACGATCCGCTCCAACCTTCTTTGGGGGAACAAGGACGCGTCCGATGAGGAACTTCTCCGCGCGGTCAAGCTCGCGCAGGCGGAGGACGTCGTCTCTTCCAAGGGCGGGCTCGGCGGCGAAGTCGCGCAGGAGGGCAAAAATCTCTCGGGCGGACAGCGTCAGCGGCTCACGATCGCGCGCGCCCTCGTAAAAAATCCCGAGATCTTGATTTTGGACGACTCTTCCTCCGCGCTCGATTACGCGACGGACAAGGCGCTCCGCCATGCGCTCCGCACCCTCGACTGCACGGTGTTCCTCGTCTCCCAGCGGGTGACTTCCCTCATGCACGCCGATAAAATCCTCGTGCTCGACGACGGCAAGCTTGTCGGGCAGGGCAAGCACGAGACCTTGCTCGAAACTTGTCGGGTGTACCGCGAAATTTACGATTCGCAGGTACGGGAGGAGGCGCAATGAAGGACGGCACTCTCCGCAAAATCCTGCAATATCTCAAACCGTATTGGCTTTTGCTGACGCTCACCGTCTGCCTTGCGCTCGTCAACGTGGCGGCGACGCTCGCCATTCCCTACCTCGCGGGGCTCTCGGTAGACCGCATCATCGCCCCGAACGACGTGCACTTCGCGCGGCTCTATCGAATTTTCTCCGCGATCGGCGGGTGTATCGCGGTCGCCGTTCTCTCGCAGTGGCTCTTGAACGTCGCAAGCAACCGCATTGCCTATCATGTGCTCGGGGACATCCGCACGGACGCCTTCCGCAAAATTCAGGTTCTGCCCCTCAAATATCTCGACGGCAGGGCATACGGCGAAACGGCGAGCGTCGTCATTTCGGACGCAGAACAGTTCTCGGAAGGGCTTCTTCTCGCCTTTAACCAACTCTTTACGGGGGCGGCTACCATTGTGGGGGTGCTCGTTATTCTCTTCGTCATGCGTTGGGAAGTCGCTCTCGTCGTGCTTTTCGTCACCCCGCTCTCTCTTCTGACCGCGAAATTCATCTCTTCGCGCACCTATTCCATGTTCAAAAAGCAGAGCGAAGTGCGCGCCGAGCAGACGGCGTTTATCGACGAGATGATCGGGGATTTGAAGGTCGTAAAGGCGTTCTGCCACGAAGAGGAGAACGAAAAAGTATTCCGCGAGATCAACGAACGGTATCGCAAATGCAGCCTGAAAGCCGTCTTTTTCTCTTCCACGACCAATCCCACGACCCGCTTTATCAACTCCGTCGTGTATGCCCTCGTCGCCCTCGTCGGCGCGCTTCTCGTCATCGCAACGGCGGGCACAGCCGCCGCGTTCACCGTCGGCAATCTGTCTTCCGTGCTCTATTACTCCACCCAATATACCAAACCGTTCAATGAAATTTCCGAAGTCGTCACCGAATTCCAGAACGCGTTCGCCTGCGCGGCGCGGCTGTTTGCGCTCATCGGGGAAGAGCCCGAAATTTCCGATTCGGGCAACGAAGATCTGGGCAGGGCGAAAGGGGAAGTGAAGCTCGAAGAAGTGGATTTCTCCTATACGCCCGAACAAAAACTCATCGAAGATCTGAATGTCTGCGCGCCCGCGGGCAAACGGGTCGCCATTGTCGGACCGACGGGCTGCGGCAAAACGACCCTCATCAATCTTTTGATGCGCTTTTACGACGTAAACGGCGGAAGGGTGACGGTCGACGGCAAGGACGTGCGCGCCGTCACGCGGAGGTCGCTCCGCGAAAATTACGGCATGGTCTTGCAGGATACGTGGCTGAAAGAGGCGACCGTGCGCGAAAATCTCTGCATGGGCAACCCCGAAGCGACGGAAGAGGAGATGATCGAGGCGGCAAAGGCGGCGCATTGCCATAACTTTATCATGCGTCTTCCCGAGGGATACGGAACGGTCATCGGCGATGAGGGGAATCTCTCGCAGGGGCAGAAACAGCTCCTGTGCATTGCCCGCGTCATGCTCTGCCGCCCGCCCATGCTCATTTTGGACGAGGCGACGAGCAACATCGATACCCGCACCGAGCGCAAAGTGCAGGACGCTTTCCAAAAGCTCATGCGGGGAAGGACGTGTTTTATCGTGGCGCACCGCCTTTCCACGATCCAAAATGCCGACCTCATTCTGGTCATGAAGGCGGGCAGTATCATCGAGCAGGGCACGCACAGCGAACTTCTCGCCCGCCGCGGATTTTATTACGAGCTGTACAACGCCCAATTTGCGGAGTGAAAGTTTCGTTGATTTCTTTGCTCGCTCCCCCCTTGCCCACCCCTTGAGGGGTGGGTGTCGCGCGCGAAGCGCGTGACGGAAGGGGTGCCGCTTCGAAAAGAAATCAACGAGGAAACCTTCCGCGTGCATCAACGGGATTGTCCTCTCATTCGCTTCATCGGACAATAAGGCAAAAGGGTTTGCCAAATTGGGTCGCGCAGCGAAGAAGCGTGGTTCTTCTCGCGCAAGTATTCTAATTGTCATTTCGAGTGGAGCGTAGCGGAATCGAGAAATCTCAACCGCATTATTAAATCACGTCACCCTGAGCGTTAGTCGAAGGGTGTCCGAGAGTGGGCGCCAAAAAGCGCAACGGTTTTACGAAATTCCATAAATCATAGACAAATTCCAAGACTTCGGTCTTGTTTTTTTCTTCTTAAAAGAGTAGAATGAGGGCGAGGTGACAAAATGAAACAGTCCATCGGCGAATTTTTGGCGACCCTCCGCAAGGCGCACGGCTATACCCAACAGGAAGTCGCGGACCGTCTCTCCGTCAGTAACCGCACCGTCTCGGCGTGGGAGCGCGGCACGGCATTGCCCGACATTCTCCTTCTTCCCGCCCTTGCCGAACTCTACGGCGTCACGGCGGACGAAATTTTGGCGGGCGAACGCAATGCGGAGGCGGCTCCCCGTCCCGCACTCTCCGAAAAATCGGAACGGAAGCTCCTCAAAAAGAAGATGAACGCCTTCTTTACCCGTTCGTTCATTCTTTTCGGCGTGTATGCGGCGGGGCTTTTGCTCTTTTTTATCGGGCTATACGTCGATTTGACCACCGTCATGTGGGTCGGGTGGAAGTGGTGGCTCCTTTTGATCTTCTTGGGGCTTGTCGCTTTCCTTGTCTGCGCCGTCTGCATTCTCGCGCTGTGGAGAGGAGCGGAAAATTCCGCCGACGAGGAAGCCGAGGGTTACGGCGTATTTTGCCTGTTTTTGCGCAGACGGGTCGCACTTTTGAGCCATCTTTCGGCGGGAATGTCTCTCCTTTTCGGGGCGGTCTGCGGCGTTGTCATCGTCGCGGGGACGATCGACGAAACTTCTTTTGCCGTCGCCGCAGTTCTGTTTTTCCTCTTCGCGGTCGGCAAGTTTTCGTTCGGCGTGTTGCTCGTGCACCGTGCGGAAAAGAAGTTCGGCGGCGAAGAGGGCGCGCAACTTGCCGCCCGAAATGCAAAACGGTATCGAAAATGCACGCTCTTTTGCCTCATTCCCGTGCTTGCGGGCGCGTTTGTCCTCGTCCTATTCGGGCTGTGGCAGCCCGAAACGCGCGTCCCACTCTTTGAAGCAAGTCTGAATGATTTTACCGCCGACATGGAGACGCTCGTCTGCGAGGTGCGGGAGGGCGAGCCGAAGCCGATAGAATATGCCTTTGACCTCACCGCGCTTTCCAAGACGGCGGTCGAGGGGGAAAGTTACGACCTCGGGAGCGGGTTTTCCTGCACCTTCGGGGACGGTATGGAGACCTGTTGCATCAAGAGCCGCGAGCAGATCGACCTCGGTTTTTATAATGGCATAGGGGACACGTTTTTCTTTTCCCGTCTTCATGCCGCAAAGGGGGAGTATTCGGTCTACAATCTCAAATATAGTGAGTATTCCGTGGGGAAAGTCTCCGCGGTCGATTGGAAGGGCGACGAACTGCCGTGGTGGTTGCGCCTCGAAGCGGACGGGACCCGCGCAAAACTTTTGCGGTGCTATCGGGAGGATTATTTCCCCCTTGCCGCGCCGCTTGCTCTTTTCGGAATGTCGGCGGGCGTGGGGGTATGTATCCTCGTCTGCGCGATCAAGCGGGAACGCTTAAAGGCGAAGTTGTAAAACTGTGCCGCCGCGCCCGCCGAAACGTTGTTTCCCCCAAACCCCTTGCTGTCCCTTTTAGGGAAAGTACCCGAGCAACGCGAGGGGGAAAGGGTTCTCGAAAACCCCTCAGTCACTCACTTCGTTCGTGCCAGCTCCCCTACAGGGGCGCCGAGGTTTTTTATTGTCATTTCGAGTGGAGCGTAGCGGAATCGAGAAATCTCAACTGCGCTTGCCTCCCCCCAACATGTTGGGGGGAGGGGGGGGGAAGGGGGCACCGCATTTTACCC
>CANRCY010000117.1 GCA_947629225.1 uncultured Clostridia bacterium
GTCATTCTCTGCTCCCATATGGGCAAGCCCCACTCCATCTTCTCGGACGAGGTCAAACTCAACAAGAAGGACAAGGCAAAGGTAGAAAAGGGCGAGACGACCGCAGAAGCGATCATTGAAAAGGCGAAGAAAGACGAGCCCAAAAAGCTCACCCTCGCCCCCGTGGCGGCGCGCCTCAACGAACTTCTCGGCGGGAAGGTCGTCTTCGCTTCCGACGTGGTAGGTCCCGACGCGCAGGCAAAAGTCGCCGCTTGCAAAGAGGGCGAATGCGTCCTGCTCGAAAATCTCCGTTTCCATTGGGAGGAGGAGAAGAAGGACCTCGAATTCTGCAAAAAACTCGCCGCGTTCTGCGACATTTACGTCAACGACGCCTTCGGCACGGCGCACCGTTCGCACGCTTCCACGGCGGCGATCGTCGAATACGGGCTCGTCAAGACCGCCGTGTGCGGCTTCCTCATCGAGAAAGAGCTCACCGTGATGGCAGACTCCCTCGACCACCCCGTCCGTCCCTTCGTGGCGATCCTCGGCGGCGCAAAGGTCGCCGATAAGCTCGGGGTCATCTCCAACCTGCTCGAGAAGTGCGATACCCTCATCATCGGCGGCGGCATGGCGTACACCTTCCTCAAAGCGCAGGGCTATGAGGTCGGCACTTCCCTCGTGGACGACGAGAAACTCGACTACTGCAAAGAGATGCTCGCAAAGGCGAAAGCCGCGAGCAAGGAACTTCTTCTTCCCGTCGACACGGTAGTAACGAAGAGCTTCCCCGATCCCATCGACGCTCCCATCGAGATCAAGACCGTTCCTTCGACGGCGATCCCCGCGGACATGATGGGGCTCGACATCGGCGAGCAGACGAGAGCGCTCTATGCGGAAAAGGTAAAGAAGGCAAAGACGGTCATCTGGAACGGTCCCATGGGCGTGTTCGAGAATCCCACCCTTGCGGCGGGCACCGTTGCGGTGGCGCAGGCGCTCGCGG
Organism: uncultured Clostridia bacterium; assembly: GCA_947629225.1. GTDB lineage: Bacteria > Bacillota > Clostridia > Christensenellales > Borkfalkiaceae > Gallimonas. The sequence continues at coordinate 977 of CANRCY010000117.1, forward strand.
ACGCAGAGGGCGCGACGACGATCGTCGGCGGCGGCGATTCGGCTGCGGCATGCACCCAGCTCGGATTTGCGGATAAGATTACGCATATCTCGACGGGCGGCGGCGCTTCCCTCGAACTCTTCGAAGGCAAAGTCCTTCCCGGGATCGCCTGCCTGAACGAGAAAGAGTAAAATAATATTTCGCGCGATTCTTTGCTCGCGTCACCCTCTTGCCCACCCCTTGAGGGGTGGGTGTCGCGCGCGAAGCGCGTGACGGAAGGGGTGTCTCTTCGAAAAGAATCGCGCGAGGAAATGTGCGTCCTCGGTTTAACCCGCTTGTCCTAATCGCCTTGACGTTTCTATTTGTCATTTCGACCAAGCCGCGTTAGCGTCATTCCGAGCCGAACTTCTATAACGAAGTTCGAACAGCAGCTCTCCGAGGGAATCTTGCTACGTCCAAGTGCGTTTTAACCAAACCCTAACGCAACAAGATGCCTTCGCGGACTTACCATTCGGACTGTGTTCTTTCTTTTTCGGCTCAGCATGACGCGCGCGGGGCAGCACGGCGCGCGGGGCAGCATGACGCTTTGCCCCACCACATCTAAAAAACATCAATAAGGAAAGGAAAATGAGAAAACCCATTATTGCAGGAAACTGGAAAATGAACAACACGGCGAGCGAGGGCGCGGAACTCGTAAAAGCGCTCAAACCGCTCGTGAAGGACGCAAAGTGCGACGTGGTCGTGTGCGTTCCCGCCATCGACATCCCCGCCGTCAAAAAAGCCATCCACGGCTCCAAGATCAGGCTCGGCGCGCAGAACGTCCACTTCGCGGAAAAAGGCGCCTACACGGGCGAGATTTCGGCGAACATGCTCAAAGAATACGGCGTGCAATACGTCATCATCGGGCACAGCGAGCGGCGCGCCTACTTCGGCGAGACGGATGAAACGGTGAACAAGCGCACGCTAGCCGCCCTTGCCGCGGGGCTCACCCCCATCGTGTGCATCGGCGAGAGCCTCGAAGAACGCGAAGGCGGGCTCACCGAAAAGGTGCTCGACAACCAGATCGCCCTCGACTTCCAAGGGATCGAGGACTTCTCCAAGATCGTCATCGCGTACGAGCCCATCTGGGCGATCGGCACGGGAAGGACGGCGACGGACGAACAGGCGAACGAGACGATCGGCTATATCCGCAAGCGCATGAAGAAAGTGTATGCGGGCAAGAACGTGGGCAGAATGCGCATCCAATACGGCGGTTCGATGAACGCAAAGAACTGCAAGGGACTGATGGCACAGCCCGAGATCGACGGCGGGCTCATCGGCGGCGCGAGCCTCAAACCCGCGGATTTCGCGGCGATCGTCAATTTCGACAAATAATCCCAAGGAAGACGCTTTGCGCGCGTCGGCTCCGCGGGAAATTCGGGAGGAGCTTACCATGAACAAATATATGCGCGAAGCGATCGAAGAGGCAAAGACGGGGATCCTCGCAAACGAAGGCGGTCCCTTCGGCAGCGTCGTCGTCAAAGACGGGAAGATCGTCGGGCGTGGGCACAACCAGGTCGTCGGGCTCAACGACGCGACTTGCCACGGCGAAATGCAGGCGATCCGCGACGCGTGCAAACGCCTCGGGAGTTTCGACCTCTCGGGCTGCACCCTTTACACGACGGGAGAGCCCTGCCATATGTGCCTCGCGGCGTGCATGTGGGCGAATCTCGACAAGGTGTATTACGGTTGCACGATCGCCGACAACGAGGACATCGGCTTCCGCGACAACGCATTCGACAAGATCTTCGGCGGCAGAGAAAAACTCGGCGGGTTTTTGACGGAGACCGACCGCAAGGAATGCCTTGATCTCTTCGCCATCTATAAAAATTTGAAGAACAAAACGAGCTATTGAAAACGATCGATCGATCGCAACGGGTCCGCAGGCTGTGCCTGCGGACCCGTTGTATTTATTTGGGAAAGCAAGGGATTGGGCAAACGCTTGGCGCCCCTATAGGGGAGCTGTCACGAACGCAAGTGAGTGACTGAGGGGTTTTCCCGAAGTTTTGCAGAAACCCTTTCGGCATTCGCTCCGCTCATGCCACTTTCCCTAAAAGGGACAGCAAGGGGGTGGGGCGCGCCCCCCATCTCTGCTCCAGAAAATTTGCCAACGCAATTATAATTTTCTCCCAAGCGCTTGCTTAAACTTTCCCTTTGGTGTATAATATCGTGGAAGAAAAAGGAGAAAACCGTATTATGAAGAAAATTCCCTATGCGCTCATCATTATGGACGGCTACGGGCTCAACCCCGAGCACGAAGGCAACGCTATTTTTATGGACGGCAGTCAAAACGTTACCGCCCTGCGGAAGGAGTACCCCTCTGCCACGCTCGGCGCGAGCGGGCTCTCGGTCGGGCTTCCCGACGGGCAGATGGGCAACTCCGAAGTCGGACACCTCAACATCGGCGCGGGGCGCATCGTCTATCAGGACCTCACAAAGATCACAAAAGCCATTGAAGACGGCGATTTCTTCGAAAATCCCGCCCTCATCAAGGCAATGGACAGCGCAAAAAATAACGGCAAACAGCTCCACCTTTGGGGACTCTTGTCGGACGGCGGCGTGCATTCCCACATCACCCACCTCTTCGCCCTCCTCAAAATGGCGAAGGAGCGCGGCGTGCCCGAGACGTTCGTCCACGGCTTTATGGACGGCAGAGACGTCTCCCCCACCTCGGGCGTGGAATATGTAAAAGAGCTCCTTGCCTATATGAAAGAGCTCGGCTACGGAAAGCTCGCCTCCCTCTCGGGCAGATATTACTCGATGGACCGCGACAATAATTGGGACCGCGAAGAAAAGAGTTACGACATGCTCACCCTCGGCACGGGGATCCATGCGGACGACCCCGTGAAAGCCCTCGAAGATTCCTATGCGAGCGGCGTGACGGACGAATTCGTGCTCCCCACAAATATCTGCGAGAACGGCAAGCCCGTCGCGCTCGTCCAAGAGGGAGACAGTATCATCTTCTTCAACTTCCGTCCCGACCGCGCAAGGCAGATCACCCGCGCATTTACGCAGGACCCCTTTGTTGTGCCCAAGGGCACGGCGTTCGAAAGAAAAACGGGATTTTTGCACCCCGTTTACGTCTGCTTTACGGTATACGACGCGGCGTTTGAGGGAGTGGAGATCGCCTTCCCCAAGCAGAGCCTCGATAATACCCTCGGCGAATACCTTGCAAAGTGCGGCAAAAAACAGCTCCGTATTGCCGAAACGGAAAAATACGCGCACGTCACCTTCTTCTTCAACGGCGGCGTGGAAAAGCCCAACGACAACGAAGTGCGCGTGCTCATCAATTCCCCCAAGGTGGCGACTTACGACCTGCAACCCGAGATGTCCGCGCCCGAAGTCACCGATCGGGTACTCAAAGAGCTCGATACGGGCGAATACGACGTGATGATCTTAAACTTTGCCAACTGCGACATGGTGGGACACACGGGCGTCATTCCCGCCGCGGTGAAGGCGGTGCATACGGTAGACGGGTGCGTGCGGAAAGTGGTGGATAAAATCCTCTCGATGGGCGGCTCCGCGCTTCTCACCGCCGACCACGGCAATGCGGACAGAATGCTCGACACGGACGGCTCCCCTTTCACGGCGCACACGACCAATCCCGTGCCCGCGGTGCTCATTTCGGAGAAGCTCAAAAACGTAAAACTGAGAACGGACGGCATTTTAGCAGACCTCGCGCCCACTCTGCTCGAAGTCATGGGACTGCCCATTCCCCCCGAAATGACGGGAAAGAGTTTGATCGAAAAGTAAGCGGAATATCAAAATTCGACCGCCCGCGGCGCAAGTTTGCGCCGCGGGCGGTAACGCGTTATTCCGAGCCGCAAAGGAAAGAACGAAGTCCGAACGGCAACTCTCCGAGGGAATCTTGCTACGTCCAAGTACGATCAAAACCAAACCAAAACGAGCGTCATTCCGAGCCGCAAAGGAAAGAACGAAGTCCGAACGGCGGCTCTCCGAGGGAATCTTGCTACGTCCAAGTGCGTT
>CANRCY010000118.1 GCA_947629225.1 uncultured Clostridia bacterium
GCTTCCTCGTGTACGGCTCCTTCGGGCTTGGGATCCACCTCATCGAACTCGATCCTGCCACGGGGCTGAGAAAGGACGGGCTCACCTACACCCAATTCGCGCGGAAACATTGCACGTTCGAAGAATATTACGGCACACAGCTCGCGTGCGGCTCTCTCGAAGGGGGCGTCGTGCACTACCACAAGGGGGTGGACGTCCTCGAAAACGGCAAATGGGTCAAGAAAAATTACTACTATCTCATGTGTTCGTACGGCTCTCTCTCCTCCGCCTACAACATGCGTTGCGGCAGGAGCGAACGACCCGAAGGTCCCTACACGGACGTCAACGGCAACCGTCTCGTCTGCTCCACCGACCTCGGCACGGGGAACAAGCTCCTCGGCAGTTTCCGCAGGCAGGGCGAGCCCGACTTCTTCTGCCCCGGGCACAACGACATGTTCACGACCTCGGGCGGGGTCAACCTCATCTCCTACCATTGCAGAACGAATTGGTTCATCGAGCAGGGCATGAGCCGCTCCAACAACTTCCACTATCTCTATTTGGGGCAGTACGCCTTTAATTCGGACGGCTGGATCGTGATGAATTCCAACCGCTACGCGGGGGAAGAATTGCAGGACGTAACGGCGGAAGAACTTCTCAACATCACAGCGGGAAGATTCGAGGCTGTGCGCTTTTTACAGGGCTACAAGACGGTGAACGCCGTGCCCGTCGACCTGCATGCGGACGGCACCCTGAGCGGCGCATTCAAGGGCGAATGGCGCATGTACGGGAGCCGCTACATCTCCGTCACGATCGACGGGGAGGAGTATCTCGGCGTGGTGATGCCCGCGTGGCACGAAGGGCAGGGTGCGGCGGGGCTCACCGTGACTGCGCTCGGCAGGACTTCGGGCATGGCGCTCCACCTCGACAGCACCTTCCGCATTTGACGGGAGTGCCCGAATTTTCGGAAAAAAATTTTCAATTTCAAAATATTTACGGGAATTTCGGGGAAAAATAAAATAAAAACACGAAAAAGAAAAAAATTTTTTTCAAAAGCGGCTTGACAAAGCCGCTTTTTGCGTTATAATGGAATCAGAATATTCTCAGCGGAGGGCTCGAATGTCCATCAAGAAAACCGCCGCGCTCTGTTTTGCCGCGGCAATGCTCTTCCTCTGTTGCGCCTGCGATCTCGGAGGAGGACGGGAAAACGGGGACGATCAGGGAGACGAAGGGAGCGGCATGGCGAAAGAATTCGAAAATTTGCCCGAACTCAGGTTCGGCTCTTTCTATTCGGCAGAGGAAAAGGGGGTGCGCAAGGTAAAGTTCCGCGTGCCCTATACCGATACATACAGCGTGGAGTTCTCCAAACGGATCGTCAAGAGGGTCGAGCTCTATAACGGGCAAGAGGAACTCTTGAAGGACGCGGAAGAGGGGTTCGAGATCGATCTGAAAGAGGGCGACCTCGTCTATGCGAAGATCACGTCGGGCAACGGGCTCATCAAGTTCAACGTCACCGCGAATTCCCACCTCGCGCCCCAGCCCTTCGAAGTGAACAAGGCTCCCGACGCGGGCAAGTTTGCAACCGTCTCGCAAAATCCTTCGGAAGACCCGATGAAGCCCGCGCAGATCGAGTACGTCAAACGCCCCGATACGCTCTACGTCTACTGTAACGCGCCCGAGGCGCTCACCGAAGGTCCGCACGTCGTCAACCACTGCATCACGCGGCAGGACGTTTCCAACCAAAGCGTGTTCTTTACGATGGAACAGCAGAGCGATACCATGAACCCCGCCGTGTATTACGGCTACCGTGTGCGCAATACGGGGACGGAAGACCTCTATGTCACCGTAAAGAACATCGGCTACCAATACGAGGGGAACGGCTCCTATCTCGGCGAAACGGAGTGGATCGACTTTTACAATACCGATTTCCGCATTCCCGATCTCTCCGACCTCACCGAGTCGCAGATGAAAAATTGGAGAGCGTATCTCAATTTCGAGGGGACGCACAGCGCGCCCTGTTTCCGCCCGACGACCTACCGCATTCCCGCGGGGAAGTTCATGTACGTCTTCGGGGGAACGACAAAAGATTCGTTCGGCGGCTATGATGTGGGCAAGACGGCGAATCTCCCCATGAGCGGCGGGTGCCAGAACGGCGCAGTGCTCTTCGAAGCGATCGGTCAGGCAGAGGGCGCTTATTACGTCTATACCGATCCCGCCCTGGTCGCCCCGGGAACGGAGGGCGGCGACGATCATCTCGGCATCACCGACCCCGAACGGTACGGCGTGGTGCACACGGGCGAAGACGTGGGCTATGTTGTAGACAACGAGGCGACGTGGACGTTCAACGACGCAACGCCCGCGGGCAAGCTCCCCGTCACGTTCACGAATTATTATATGGACGACGTTCCCGCTTCGGGAGAGGCGGGCGCAAAGATCCCGTCTACCGCGCACACGCAGACGCTCGAAGAGTGGGTCACCCATATCAACGTGCAGACGGCGCCCGAGGCGGTCGGCACGGACATGACTTCCTTCCATACCCTCTTCAACAAAAAGAAGGGCGACGGTACGCAGCTTCCCATTATTGTGGGATGTGATTGGTACGACAGCCGCGGCAAGCTCGCCAACATCGGGAATTGGATGAAGGATTATCAAGACGTATTCACTTTTGTCAACCAAGGGGACAGAGAGCGGGAAGTTACGGTAAATCTCAACTGCACGGGCGCGCTCTGCACCCTCGTGCGGAATATCGACGGTACGGTCGTCGAAGGGAGCGAATATTTCGCCTTCCAGCGCGGCGCAGACGCAAGGTTCGGCGACGCGTTCGATAAGGCGATGCACTACAAAGTCAAGATCCCCGCGCACAAGGTCGTGCAATTTGTTGTAGAATACAATCTTATGGCAAATTCCACGGGTTACGTCCGCCATAGCGTAGACCTGTCGGAATAATGTCCTCCCCCCATCGGTTTCCCCGCACCCCCCTGCGGGGAAACCTTTTTTTATGACTTGCTGTCCCTTTTAGCGTCATGCTGAGCCGAAAAAGAAAGAACGCAGTCCGAATGGTAAGTCCGCGAAGGCATCTTGTTGCGTTAAGGTTCGGTAGAACGTACTTGGACGTAGCAAGATTCCCTCGGAGAGTTACTATTCGGACTTTGTATTATCCAATACGGCTCGGAATGACGCTCTTCGGTAGAACGTGCTTGGACGTAGCAAGATTCCCTCGGAGAGCCGCCGTTCGGACTTTGTATTATCCAATACGGCTCGGAATGACGCGTAAAAATCCCTTTGTGGGTCTTGACATTTTTTGATTCGTCTGTTACAATAATTATGCGACAACAATGGAATAACGGTACTAAAAAGGGCAAATATACTTTTTTGCCATTGTGCGGAAAGAATGGTCCTTTTTAGCCCTTATTCTTCTATTGTTGTCGCAAACAATACCGCCGATGGAGCGCGTCTCCTTTCGGGGTACGCGCTTTCTTTATACTATATTATAAAAGGAGAATGGAAAAATGGATACCAAGGTAGAACAAGTGATGCTCGAAGTGTTGCGGCGGCTCGAAGACGACGACTCGGGGCTGACGATCGCCCCCGTGGACGATCATAACTATTTGCTCACGGAGGAAGACATTCTGCGCGATCTCACGATCTTCTCGGACGAGGTGTTCGACGCCGATCTCGAAGAGGAGCCCTCTGCGCTTTTGGTCAAATTCCGCAACGGGCAGGTCTTCCGCATTTCGGTGAAGGAAAAACTGTAAAGCAAATAAATAAGGTATCAAAAAGAAGCCGCGGCGCGCTTAGTGACTCAAGCGCGCCGCGGCGTTTCAAATGTCATTTCGAGTGGAGCGAAGCGGAATCGAGAAATCTCACCCTTGCTGTCCCTCGCGTCATTCCGAGCCGAACTGTTATAACGAAGTCCGAACAGCGGCTCTCCGAGGGAATCTTGCTACGTCCAAGTACGTTCTACCGAACCTTAACGCAACAAGATGCCTTCGCGGATTGGCAAAGCGAACTTCGTAAATACATTACGGCTCAGCATGACGCGCGCGGGGCAGTATGACGCATGTGGTGCGTCATTCCTGTGCTCGCTCATTTCTTTTCGTTCAGGTGATCGTTCTCTTCGTCCGTATTCATAAAGTCGGCGTGCGGCTCTTCGGAGGAGCGGCTGTTTTTGCAGACGAGCATGAGGCAGACGAACAGGATCGCCGCCGCAACCCCGATCAAGGCGTACACCAATCCGAGAAAAGCGCCCAAGAAAAAGATCGAAGCGACGCTCAAAACGGCTAAAATGCAAAAAACGATCTGTAAAATTTTTCTCATATCTTCTTTTTCCGCGTATATTTTTTCTGTTATTGTAGCATAATACGGCGGAAAATACAACATCTTGTGGTCAAAAATTTGATTGCGGAAAAAGCAAAAATTTTTACAAAAAAAGCCGAAAAAGCCGCAAAAAACAGTTGACTTCTCTTTTTGGGTATGATAGAATGAACAAGCTGTCCGAAAGGCAAGCGGTTAAACAATTTTTTTCGGAAACAAAAAAATTCTCGAAAAAAGAATGAAAAATGCTTGACTTGCCGATGGGCTTATGTTATAATTGACAGGCTAAGCCTTTGAAGGAAGGTCAGCGCCGAGCTGTTGTTCGGTTTTACGCAGATTAAAAATAGAATAAGAAAGAAACGATTTTTTGTAACACAAAAAGCAGTTTCTGTCAATTTTTTGAGCAGACAATAGTACTCAAAACAAAGTCAGCAAAAAGATAACGAGAATTTATTCAAGTTAGAGCCGTCGGTACGGTTTAGCCCGTGCCGACTCTAAACAATTAAACTTAAGAGTTTGATTCTGGCTCAGGATGAACGCTGGCGGCGTGCTTAACACATGCAAGTCGAACGGATGCAGGGGGCTTGCTCCTTGCATTAGTGGCGGACGGGTGAGTAACACGTGAGCAATCTGCCCATGTCTGGGGAATAACAGTT
>CANRCY010000119.1 GCA_947629225.1 uncultured Clostridia bacterium
ATGAAGCCGATCGCGGCGGAAGTGGTCGCCGACCGCGCCGCGGAGATCGGGGGAGACGCCCTTCCCGCCGTGCGCGAAGGCATGGAACGGCGGCGGGCAAATTCCCTCGACGAGCGCATCTCGGGCATCTTCATCTCCATCGGCATTCCGCCCCACATCAAGGGCTACGGCTATCTCCGCGAGGGGATCAAGATGGCAGTCGCCGATCCGCACGTCATCAATAACGTCACCAAGGGGCTCTATCCCGTGATCGGGGAAAAGTTCAAAACTTCCGCGAGCAAAGTGGAGCGCGCGATCCGCCATGCGATCGAGGTCGCATGGAACCGCGGACGGGTCGACGCGATCAACGCCATCTTCGGCGCGCGCGTCTATATCGGCAACGAGAAACCCACCAACAGCGAATTCATCGCGCTCGTGGCGGACAAGCTCCTGCTCGAAAACATGATCTGAGCCAAGGCGTGATTTTTCTCAAACGGTCCGACGGATTGGCGGACCGTTTTTGTCTGCCCGCCCCTTCCCGAGGGCGGGTTTTTTGCAAAAAAAACGCGCTTCCGTGCAAAATTCTCCCTTTATATTGTTGAAAAATTCGGGCGCAAATGATATAATGTACCGTGAGAAAACATCGTCCCTCGTGCCATGAGGGGCTAAGGAGAAATATTTTGAACGGTTACGGTCGCGGAAGGGAGAACAGCGCCAAGGAAAAAACCTCTTCCATCATCACGCGCGAAACGATCGGCATGACGCTCTTGTTGTTCAGCGTCGCCCTGCTGGTCGTCTGCATCATCGGTTCGTATCTGCTCGGGGAGATCGGGGTCGCCATCACCTCCTTCTTCTTGGGCGTTTTCGGCTACTTTACCTATCCTCTTCTGCTGCTGAGCACGGGGGTCTCTTTACGGCTCATCACGGGCAAGAAATTTTTCGCGGGGAAGTGGGTGATGCTCACGATGTTCGTGGCGGTTTCCGCCTTCCTCGTGGCGCACCTCGCGACGAGCGCCGCTTGCTTCGGCGGCAACTACGGCTCCTATCTTTCCGCATGCTGGAACGCTCCCGCCACGTCGGCGACGGCGGGCGGCGTACTGCTCGGGCTGATCGTCTATCCCGTTCAAGCCCTGCTCTCCACGGCGGGGGCGTATGTGGCGCTCTCTCTGGTCGTCGCAGCCTCTCTCTTCTGCTTCCTTTGGGCGACCCCGCTCAGAAACAGGATCAAAAAGACGGGCGCTCCCCGCGCGAAAACGGTGGAGAAAGCCGTTCCCAAACCCGCAAAGCCCGTTCGCGCAGAGAAATCCGCGCCTAAGGAAGAGCCCGAAGAGCGGTATCAGCCCGAAGAGCCCTACGGAGGGTACGACCGTCCCGCGGAGCCCTACGGAAGGGAGACTCCGCCTGCGGAAGAGCCCTACGGAAGGTATGACCGTCCCGCGGAACCCTATGGAAGATACAATCCGCCCGCAGACTACGGGAGGTACAATCCGCCCGCGGACCCCTACGGAAGGAACCGTCCCGCGGCGAGAGGGGGAGCGTACACCGCGCCCGACATGCCCGACTTCGACCGCTATACGCCGCCCACGACGGCTTCGTCGCCCGTGGACTCCATGGATATTCTCTACGGCAACGACCCCGCGAGCAACTATCGCAACAACCTGATCTACAACAGCGATTCCCGCTTCAATACCCATAAGCGCAGGAGCAGCGTCGAGCCCGACGATTCGCCCGTCCGCGCCAACCCGCGCGAAATCCCCGTCGACTTCGAGCGGAGAACGCGCGAAAGGGGCTATTCCGAGAGCTATTCGGCTCAGCCGCCCCGTCCCGAAATGCCCCGCAAGGTCGTGGAGCAACGTCCGCAGACGGTCGATCTGAACTATACGCAGCAGCCCTCTTACAAGGCTCCCGACGCGCCCGCGGGCGAACCGCACGGATTTTACGACGTTCCGTATGAGGAAGAATTCTCCTCCGCGCCCAACGTCGACGACCTGCCGCAGCCCGAGGAGCCTCCGCGCACGGAACCCCCGCGCACGGAACGCCCCGAATTGCGCAGAGCCGACCCCGAACCCCGTCCCGAACCCGTAAAGAGCGAGCCGCGCTCGGCGTTCGTTCAATCTGCAGAAGCTCCCCGCGGGGAGACGGTGGGGGAGAGCTTCCGCACTCCCTACACGGGCGCGGAAGGCAGCTCCGACCGTTCGCTCGGAAGAGACGAGTTTAGTTCCGACCGTTCGCTCGGCAGGGACGATTTTAGTTCCGACCGTTCGCTCGGAAGAGACGATTTTAGTTCCGACCGCTCGCTCGGGAGAGATGATTTTAGTTCCGACCGCTCGCTCGGGAGAGATGATTTTAGTTCCGATCGTTCGCTCGGGAGAGATGAGTTTAGCTCCGATCGTTCGCTCGGGAGAGACGATTTTAGTTCCGATCGTTCGCTCGGAAGAGACGAGTTTAGTTCCGACCGTGCCTACCCGCCCGAAGAGGACGCGGGCAGGAGCAGGGCGATCGACGGGCTTCCCTCGCGGGCGGACATGTTCGACGACGAGGAAGATTTCGACGCGGACCTTCCCGCTCCGATGCCGAGAACGCGCGCTCCCAAGGAAGCCGCGCACCCCGTGCCTTCGACTCCCGCTCCCCAACCCGTCAAACATGTGTACAGACCCTATGTAAAGCCCTCGGTCGCCATTCTGCACCAATACGACGAGAGCGTTACGGTGGGGCAGGAGGAGATCGAACAGAATTCCCAGACGATCATCGATACGCTTGCGGGATTCCGCGTCGACGTCGAGGTCATGCGCGTTGCGGTCGGACCGTCCGTCACCCGCTACGACATCAATATCCCGCACAATATCTCCGTCAACGCCGTCACCAAGCGCGACGATGACGTCGCCATGCGTCTGCATGCGCGCGACGGCGTGAATATGTACTCCAACAACGAATCGGGCTTCATCTCCATCGAAGTGCCCAATAAGAACCGCGCCATCGTCGGCTTGCGCTCCCTGTTGCAGTCGGAAGAATACCTGCGCGACAAACCGGGCGCGCTTACCTTCGCCATCGGCAAGGACCTCGAGGGGAGATGCGTCTGCGGGAATATCGCCAAGATGAAGCACATTCTGGTCGCGGGCGCGACGGGCTCGGGCAAATCGGTGTGCCTCAACGCCATGCTCATCAGCCTCTTGTGCAAATATTCCCCCGAAGAGCTGCGTATCATTCTCATCGACCCCAAAAAGGTGGAATTTGCCATCTATGACGGACTTCCTCACCTCATGATCAACGAGATCATCGCCGACGCGCAGAAGGCGGTGATGGCGCTCAACTGGGCGATCAAGGAGATGGAGCGGCGGTATGAGCTCTTCGAGCAAAAGACCCGCTCGGGGGTCGTCGTGAGAGACCTCGACGAATACAACGAGAACCGCACCGAGGACGAACAGAAACTGCCCAAGATCGTCATCGTCGTGGACGAGCTCGCCGATCTGATGTCGGTCGCCAAGAAGGACATCGAAGAGCGCATCCAACGGCTCACCCAAAAGGCGAGGGCGGCGGGCATCCACCTCGTGATCGCGACCCAACGTCCTTCCGTGGACGTTATCACGGGCGTTATCAAGGGCAATTTGCCCACCCGTATGGCGTTCCGCGTCATTCAGGAAGTGGACAGCCGCACCATTCTCGACGATACGGGCGCGCAGAAACTGCTCGGCAACGGCGATATGCTCTACCGCACGGAGGGCATGTTCAACTGTCTCCGCGTGCAGGGGGCGTTCCTCAGCTCCGCCGAGGTACAGGCGATCATCGAAGAGATCAAGTCGAACAACGAGGCGTATTTCGATCCCGCGGTCGCCGACTTCATCAACAACATTCAATCGGACGGGGACGACGGCGACCCCGACGGCGGGGAGGAGGGCTCAGCCAATTCCGAATATACCCGCGCGCTTGCCATGGTCGTAAAACTCGGGCAGGCTTCCATCTCCCTCATCCAGCGCAAGTGCTCCATCGGCTACAACCATGCGGGCAAGATCATCGAATGGATGGAGAGCATGCACTACATCTCCCCGTTCGACGGCAAGGCGAAGGCGAGAACGGTGCTCCTCACCAAGGAGGAATACGAGAGCAAGTACGGACCTCTCGATTGAGCTTATGAACAAAGTTTTCGGCATGATCTCCCTCGGGTGCGACAAGAACCGCGTGGACGGCGAACGCATTTTGGGGGAAATACGGGCGCACGGCTGCCCGATCACGGACGAGCTCGAAAAGGCGCAGATCCTCGTCGTGAACACATGCGCCTTTCTCAACGACGCCCGCAGAGAGGCGATCGAAACGGTGATCGGCGGAAACGCTTACCGTTCAGGCAAATTGGAAAAAATCGTCGTTGCGGGGTGCCTTCCGCAGAAGTTCGTCTCGGAGCTCTTTCCCGCGCTCACCGAGGCGGACGTCTTTTTGGGCATTTCGGACGCAAGCGAACTCTTTCCCGCCTTGGAGCGGGCATACGCGGGCGAACGGGTAAACGCCGTCGGACAGGGGAAAGGAGAGAGGGGAGAGCGCGTCTATACCACCTCTTCCCATTTGAAATACCTCAAGATCGCGGACGGATGTTTCAACCGCTGTACCTACTGCCTTATTCCCAAGATCAGGGGGAAGTACGTCTCCTATCCCATGGAAGAACTGCTCGAAGAGGCGCGGGCAATGGGCAGGACGCAGGAGCTCGTGCTCGTCGCGCAGGATACGACCCGCTACGGCGAGGATTGGGGCGAAAATAAATTTGCCGAACTTATCCGAAAACTTTCCGAACTTGACAATATCTGTCATATTCGTCTGCTATACTGTTACCCGGAAGCCATTACGGACGGGCTCATCGCCGAGATACGGGACAACCCAAAAGTGTTGAAGTATCTCGACATCCCCATGCAACACTGCGAGGACCGCATTCTCAAACTCATG
>CANRCY010000120.1 GCA_947629225.1 uncultured Clostridia bacterium
GAACGAGACGATGATCCCCGTGGGCGGTTTCCGCAAGGTCGCGGGCACCCCCTTCGACTTCAACGTGCCCAAGCCGATCGGGCGGGACATCGAGGCTGACGATCTCGACTTGAAGCAGGGCAACGGGTACGATCACTGCCACGTCCTCAAAAACAGAGGGCGCGAATATGTGAAGTACGCCGTCGTCAAAGGGGACAAGACGGGGATCGAAATGAGCTGTTATACCGACCTTCCCGCCGTTCAGCTCTACACGGGCAACGGGCTGCACCAACAGGGCAAGACCGCCTTTTACGGCAAACGGGCGGCATTCTGCCTCGAAACGCAGGGCATTCCCAACAACGTCAATGTGCCCGAATACGCGGCGATCTTCTCCTCCTTCCTCGATGCGGGGGAAGTGTACGAATCGGTGACCGCATACAAGTTCAAGGCATAAAGAAAACCGCGGCAGACCGCCGCGGCAAGATTTTACAAAGAACGGTCCGTTCCCAGCGGGGAGCGGACCGTTTTACTGTTTCATTCAAACTGCGTTATACGGCAGCGGGGATCGCGGAGAGGAATCCGAAGACGGAACCGACGATCATCCACACAAGAAGGAGTTCGATCAGGAGCCCCCAAAGGCAGGCTTTGCCCGCGGCGAGCGCAACTTCGCGGTTGGACTTGTAGTTGACGAAGTAGAGAATGATCCCGGCAATGGGAATGAGGAAGGAAAGAACTTCCCACAAAATCAGCTTCTTATTGCCGAAGGTGGAGCCGAACCAACTGCCGATCGAGCGGTAAAAGGCAACCGAGCCGCTTGCGTCGATCGCGAATCCCACGCCGAGGAAGGCGACCGCGATCACGAGGTAAACGATGGAAAGCACCGCCGCCGAAGCGCTCATGTTGGTAAAGAGATTCATGATGACGGAGATGATCCCGACGCTGAAAAAGAACGAGACGTCGTGGTCGGTGTGCTTAAAGAGATAGCCGTAATAGACGAGCATGAAACTCGTCAAAAAGAGCGTGACGATGCCGATCGCCAAACAAGCAATTTTCATAAAACTTCCCCCCAATCCTTTGATTTCCCTCATTATAGAACAGAATTTTTCAAATGTCAATATCATAAATGAAAATTTTATGAAAAATATTCTCTTTTCGGGCGTTCGGAACGCGCGCGGGCGGCGGCGGCATAAGATGGAGTGACTGTGCCGCGGCAGGACTGCGGCATACGGGGGTCTTACGAATGCAGTGGTTTCTTTCCGCAAACGCCGTTTTACAGGCGTTCCTTGTTTCGCTCTTCATGTACCTGATGACCGCGCTTGGCGCGCTCGCCGTCTTCTTCTCCCGCAAGCAGGGAGGGCGGCTCCTCGTCTTTCTCACGGGGTTTGCCGCGGGGATCATGATCGCGGCGAGCTTTTTTTCGCTCTTGCTCCCCGCGATCGGTTACCAAACGGCGCTTCCTTCCTACCTCACCGTGACGCTCGGGTTTTTGCTCGGCGGAGGGTTCATCGTGCTCTCCGATCTCGCGCTCTCCCGCTCCAAACTGCGTTTTTCCCGCATGGGGGACAGGAAATGCGCCCTGCTCTATCTTGCCGTTACCCTGCACAATATCCCCGAAGGCATGGCGGTCGGGGTCGCCTTTGCGCAGGCGGCAAGCGGGTCGGGGGCGCTCTCCGCCCTTCTGCTCGGCATCGGGATCGCCGTGCA
Organism: uncultured Clostridia bacterium; assembly: GCA_947629225.1. Classification (GTDB taxonomy): domain Bacteria; phylum Bacillota; class Clostridia; order Christensenellales; family Borkfalkiaceae; genus Gallimonas. The sequence continues at coordinate 1,684 of CANRCY010000120.1, forward strand.
GAACTTTCCCGAGGGCATGTGCGTCGCCTTTCCTCTGCGCGCAAAGGGGATGAGCCCCTGTAAGAGCTTTCTCTTTTCGCAGGGCTCGGGCGCGGTGGAGATCCCCGCCTGCGTGTTGGGTGCGCTCGCCGCTTCCTTCATCGCGGGGCTCATGCCGTGGGCGCTCTCCTTTTCGGCGGGCGCGATGATCGCCGTCGTCTGCTCCGAGCTCATTCCCGAATGCTTTTCGGAGAACAAAACCCTCGCCTCGGCGGGCGTCATGGCGGGGTTTTGCGTGATGATGCTCCTCGATCTGGCGCTCGGCTGAAAAGGGGAGTATAGAATTTCCCCGTTTGTACATAATTTTCGGTATGAAACGGGAAATCGGAGAAAAAACGGAAGAGAAAGGGGACGTTTCCGCCGCGGAGCCCCGCACGGAAAGAAGCGCGGCAGAGCACAAAGAACCCGCAGAACGCCGCGGCAGAAAGACGGCGATCGTCGTGGGCGGCTCTTCGGGCATCGGCAAGGAGACCGCCTTAAAGCTCCATGCGGGCAGTTACAGGGTCTTCAACCTCTCCCGCACCCCCTTTGCGGGCGACAGGATCGAATCGCGCACGGCAGACGCGGCGCAGGAAGGGGAGCTCGGCAGGGAGATCACCGCCATTGCGGAAGAGTACGGGCTCGACCTGCTCGTCTATTCGGCGGGCTTTTCGATGGCGGCGCCCCTCGAACACGCAAAGAGCGGCGATTACCGCTATCTGTTCGAGGTGAATTACTTCGGCGCGATCGAGGCGATCCAGGCGGCGGCGCCCTATCTCAAAAAACGGGAGGGAAGGATTATCCTCGTCGGCTCGATGGGCGGCGAAGTGCCCATTCCCTTCGACGGGTTTTATTCCTCTTCCAAGGCGGCGCTCTGCATGCTCGCGCGGGAAGCGGATATGGAGCTCCGTCCCTGCGGCGTGCGGGTGAGCGCGTTGCTCCCCGGGGGCACTTCCACCGACTTCACTTACAGCCGCAGGGTGTACGGCGCGGACGAAAGCAAGGGGTACGTCTCCTCGGTCAAAAAGGCTTCCGCCGCGCTCGCGAACATGGAACAGGGCGGCATGACGCCCTCGCTCGTTGCCGACTGCGTCGTAAAGCTCGCCGCAAAGCGCAACCCGCCGACGGTCTCCGCCGCGGGCGGCAAAAACAGCTTTTTGCGCTATGCGGGCAGGGTGCTTCCCGAACGCTTCACCGATTGGCTCGTGCGCAAAAAATTCAATCAAAAATGACCCTTTTGGGGGAGAGGGAACAGGGCGCGTGCGGCAGGTTTTCAACCCTGAGGACCAATGTCACAAAAACAGTAATTTTTTTTCACACGGCGAATGCTTGACTTCTCCCGCGCTCTTGTAATATAATAAAAACATGAACAGGGCGGGCATGTTTTCCCCCTCGTGGCGGGGAGAAAAACTCAATATGTTTGTTCGGTCATAACGGCAGTTTTTTTCGCGCAGAGAAAAACTGCTCTTTTGTTTTTTCGGAGGAAACCAAAATGAAAAAGGTCGCCGTGATCATGGGGAGCGATTCCGATCTGCCCGTTGCGGAAAAGGCGTTGGCAGTTTTAGACGAGCTGGAAATTCCCTATGTCGTGCATGTATATTCCGCGCATCGCACGCCTGCCGAAGCGAAGGCGTTTGCAGAGGGCGCGGCGGAGAACGGGTTCGGCGTGATCGTCTGCGCCGCGGGCATGGCGGCGCACCTTGCGGGCGCGTTTGCGGCGAACTGCGTGCTCCCCGTGATCGGGATCCCCGTGGGCGGAGGCGCGCTTGGCGGGCTCGACGCGCTTCTTTCCACCGTGATGATGCCCTCGGGCGTGCCCGTGGCGACGGTCGCGATCGACGGGGCGAAGAACGCCGCCTATCTTGCGGCGGAGATATTGGCAGTCGGCGACGCGGAACTTGCGGAAAAGCTTCTTTCGGCGCGCAAAAAGGCGGCGGCGGAAGTGCTCGGTAAAGATAAGACCGTCTTCGAAAAATTCGTAAAATAAGCAAAGTTCCGAATGCGCGTTTCTCATTTGTCATTCCGCCTTGGCGCCCTCCAATGTCATTTCGACCAAGGGAGCGAAGCGACCGCGTGGAGAAATCTCAACAATAATAAAAATATCAAGCGAAATATATTTAGGAGAATGATTATGGAAAAGAAGGAACAGCTCTACGAGGGAAAGGCGAAAAAAGTGTTCGCCACCGAAGACGAGAATTTGTGCATCGTCTCGTATAAGGACGACGCGACCGCCTTCAACGGTCTCAAAAAGGGGACGATCGCGGGCAAGGGCGTCGTCAACAACCGCATGTCCAACATGCTCATGCAGCTCCTCGAACAGAGGGGAGTTCCCACCCATTTCGTGAAGGAACTCTCCGAGCGCGACACCCTCGTCAAAAAAGTGAAGATCGTCCCGCTCGAAGTCATCATCCGCAACGTCTCGGCAGGCTCCTTTTCCAAGCGTTACGGCGTTCCCGAGGGCATCGTGTTCGAAAAGCCCACCATCGAGTTTTCCTATAAATGCGACGCGCTCGACGATCCTCTTCTCAACTCCTACCATGCCCTCGCCTTAAAGCTGGCGACCGAGGAGGAGATCGCTATCATCAAAGAGTACGCCTTCAAAGTCAACGAAGTCTTAAAGGAATATTTTCTCCGCCTCGGCGTGCGGCTCATCGACTTCAAGCTCGAATTCGGGCGGCTTCCCGACGGCACGATCGTGCTTGCCGACGAAATTTCCCCCGACACCTGCCGCTTCTGGGACGCGCAGACGGGCGAAAAGCTCGACAAAGACCGCTTCCGCCGCGACATGGGCGGCGTAGAGGCGGCTTACCAAGAAATTTTCAAGCGCGTGACGGGTGAGTAAAAGCCGCCTCCTCAGGAGGAGCTGTCACGAAGTGACTGAGGTGGTGTCTTGCCCTAATGATGTCATTTCGTTCCGCCATTCTAATTATGTCATTTCGACCAAGCGAAGCGCGTGGAGAAATCTCGCCTTATTAAAACTAAGGTAGAGATGTCTCGACTCCGCTCGACATGACATTTGGGAGCGTGCGCGCAGGGCGACTGCGCTCAGCATGACGCTTGGCAACTCACAAGGCGAAAACAATGCTCCGCCCTTGAAAAGTGGGGCGATAAACAGGAGTCGTTATGTCGCAAATTCATGAAGAATGCGGGGTGTTCGGCATTTTCGCACCCCAAAAGCAGGACGTTGCCTCCACAG
>CANRCY010000121.1 GCA_947629225.1 uncultured Clostridia bacterium
CATGAAGCTACAAAGCGACTCTCCCGCCGCGTCGGCGGCGGGAGAGATCGTCTCCCCGTCTTTGAGCGCCACGCGCCCGGACGACCAAAAAGGGTATTGGAAAGATCAGTGGAAACGCGTCAAGAAATATCGGAGACTTCTCATTTTCCTCCTTCCTGCCGCGGCTTTTACACTGATTTTTTCCTATTTGCCCATGCTCGGCATCCTCTTTGCTTTCAAAGGTCCCGAATTCGACCTCACGAAGGCGCCCGTCCTGTATAACCTCACCCACGGTAGCTGGACGTTTGCGAACTTCGGTCAGATCTTCGTCAACAACTCCTTCTGGTCGGCGGTGGGGAACACCCTTCTCATCAACGTCATCAGACTGCTCATCTGCTTCCCGCTCTCCATTTTCATTGCGGTACAGCTCTCCGAGCTCAAAAACCAGACGCTCAGCAAGGTCATTCTCATCATCATCACGATCCCGAATTTCCTTTCGTGGGCGATCGTCATCGGTATCTGGGCGGGGATCTTGCACCCCGATACGGGCGTTTTGGGGCAGATCTTGACGAAGATGGGGCAGATCCATATCATGTCCAAGAACGAATGGTTCAAGGCGCTCGCCGTCTTCTTCTCTGCGTGGAAGGGCGCGGGCTGGGGCTGCATTCTCTTCTATTCCGCGATCGTCGCCATCGATAAGACCTATTACGAAGCGGCGACGCTCGAAGGCGCGAACAAATTGCAGAAGATGTGGTATCTCACCCTTCCTTCCATTCTTCCCACGATCGCTCTCATGCTCGTGCTCAACATCAGCGGCATGATGGCAACGGGTTTCGAACAGATCTACACCATGATGCAGGTCAACCCGGGCGTGCTCGAAGATTCGCAGATCGTGCTCGATACCTACATCTATAAGATTTCCGTCGTCGACAGAACGAATATCCCGTTCGCAACCGCGCTCGGCGTGTTCAACGGCGCATTGGCGCTCGCGCTCATGCTCATCGGGAACACGATCACGACCAAGACCATGAAGCGCGGGCTTTGGTAAGGAGGGGAATATGAACGAAGAATACATGAAAGAAGAGATCGCGGAAGAGACCGTCGTCCTTCCCGCAGGGCCCTCCGAACTCTCCGAAGAGGGAAAACCTCTCCGCCAACGTCACCGCTCCAACAAAATACGCGAGAGCCGTTTCGACGTCTTTCTCGACGTTCTCAACATCACGTTGCTTGTGCTTGGGACCCTTCTCATCATCTTTCCCTTGCTCAACTATTTCTCGCTCGCCTTTAACGACGGCGCTCAAAACCTGAAAGTCGTTATCTACCCCGTAAAGCCCACCTTGGCGTCGTTCAAGTATGTGCTCACGGGGAACGGCGCGGCGGATTTCTGGCGTGCGTTCGGGAATTCGGTCATCATCACGGTGATCGTCACGATCGGCTCCAACCTCGTTGAGGCAATGGCGGCATACCCGCTCTCCAAGCGCGATTTCCCCTTCAAGGGCGGGATCATGATGTACTTCATCATCACCATGCTCTTCTCGGCGGGCATCGTGCCCATCTACCTTCTGATGTCCGAGCTCCACTTGCTCGATACGATCTGGTCGGTCATTCTCATCTCCATTTCGAATGTCACCCACCTCTTGTATTTCAAGACCTTCTTCGAGGGGATCCCGTCCGACATCGAAGAGGCGGCGCGGCTCGACGGCGCGGGCGAGCTTCAGCTCTTTTTCCAGATCATCGTGCCCATGTCCCTGCCCATCATCGGCAGCTGCTGTTTCTTTACGATCGTGGGCAGTTGGAACGGCTACGGCTCGGCGCTCCTGTTCATTTCGCAGTCGGCGCAGGGCAAAACGGCGCAGCCTCTCGCGTACTACCTCTACCTCATGCTGAACGAGCTCAACCTCGACAAGACCGACATTTTTGCCATGATGAACGGGAAGAACATCGAAGCGGCGGCGATGGCGGTAAGTATCGTTCCCATCCTGCTCATGTATCCCTACATCGTCAAATACATCAAGAGCGGACTTCAGATCGGCTCGGTCAAAGGATAAACCATGCACCGTATCGTGCTTTTGCCGCTCGATGAGCGACCCTGTAACTATACCTTTCCCCGCATCATGCCCAAGGCGGACTTCGAACTCATCGAGCCGCCGAAGGAATATATGGGGCTGAAAAAACGCCCTGCCGACCGAGACAAACTCGCTCGGTGGGCGCTCGAAGAGGGGAGGCGTGCAGACGCCGTCATCCTCTCTCTCGACACCCTCATCTACGGCGGGCTGATCCCTTCCCGTCTCCATCACGAGACGAAGGAGGAGCTCTCCGCCCGCGCAGACCTCGTAAAAACACTCAAAGCGCAGAACCCGTCCTGCAAGATCTATGCCTTCCAGACGATCATGCGCTGCCCGTTCTACTCCCTCTCCGACGAGGAGCCCGACTATTATGCCCGTTGCGGAGCCGAGATCCATCTCTTCGGCAGATATACCCACAAACAGCGGCTCGGGATTCTGAGCGAAGAGGAGGAGAGGGACTTTGCCCGCGTGAAGGCGAAAATCCCCGCGGAGGCGCTCGAAGATTATACTGCCCGCAGGGCGGTCAATCTCGAAGTGCTCTTCCACACCCTCGACCTTGTCAAAGAGGGCGCGCTCGACTCGTTCATCGTCCCGCAGGACGACAGCGCCCCCTACGGGTTCACCTCGCTCGACCAGCAGAAGGTGCGGACGCGCATCCGCGAGGCGGGGCTGCTTCTCAAAGTTCCCGTCTATCCCGCCGCAGACGACACGGGCATGACGATGCTCTGCCGCGCCGTCAACGAACTCAACGGCAAAACGCCCAAAATTTACGTCTATTACGCCTCGGCGAAGGGGCAGTTCGTCACCCCCTCGTTCGAGGACCGCTCGATCGACGCCACGGTCAAAAACCAGATTTTGGCGGCGGGTTGCAGAAGGGTGTACAGTCTGCCCGAATGCGACATCATGCTCGCCGTCAACATCGGCTCGGAAATGCTCTACCTCAAGAGCGAAGAGGAGATGAACGCCGCCTATCAGATCGAGCGCAGTCTGCCCGAATACATCGACCAGATCGAATACGCGCTCTCGCAGGGCAAGCTCGTTGCGGTCGCCGACGTGGCGCATCCCACGCAGAACGACGTGGAGCTCTTCAAACTGCTCTACGACGAAGGTCTGGCGTTCAAGATCCACGCCTATGCGGGTTGGAACACCTCGAGCAACACCCTCGGCACGGTCATCTGCGAGAGTTGCCTCTATTTCCACGGCAGGGACGAGCGCGGCAACCGCGACTTTTTGTTGCACCGCTATTACGACGACGTGGGCTACTGTTCCCACACCCGCACATGGACGGACGTGAACCCCGTCCCCGCAAACGGCTGCACGGTGTTCGTTTTGGACGGCGAACGCGGCAAGTGCGTCGCGGCGGCGAAAGAGGAGCTCCTCCGCTACATGCGGGAGAATTTCCCTCTCCTCGCCGAAAAGGTCGAGGACGTCGACGTCAGCTCCCCGTGGAACCGCACCTTCGAAATGGAATTCGTCCTCAAAACCAAAGACTGATATGAAAAAGCTCACAGAACAATTACAGCGGACGGAAGAAGGGTATCGGCTGCTTCTCCGCCGCCCGTACCGCGCCGCATACGGCTTCGGCGAAAAGTTCGACTCGGTCGACCAAAAGGGCAAGTTCGTCCGCGCCTGCGTGCGCGAGAAGTGCTTCTATCAGGGGGAATACACCTATTGCTCCATGCCCTTTTTGCTCACTCCCGACGGCTTCGGGCTGTACGTCGATACCTACGTCGAGGTGGACTTCGACCTCCGCACGGAGGGAGAGATCGTCCTCTCGTTCGCAGAGGGGAGCCGCGGCGAACGGGCGGAGGTGTACCTCTTCGAAGGGACGCCGAAAGAGATCGTAACGCAGTTCCGCACCCTTGTCGGCATGCCCTGTCTCTTCCCCAAGTGGACGCTCGGCGCATGGATGAGTGCCAACCGTTGGCACACGCAGGAAGAGCTCGAAGAGCAGCGTCTTCTCACCAAAACATACAACTTTCCGCACAACGTCATGGTCGTGGAGCCGTGGAGCGACCTCACGACCCATTATTTATGGAACGGCAGTACGATCCCGCACAAGGCGGGGAACGAATGCGCTTCCTTGGAAGAGATGACCTTCGGCGCGCCGTGGCAGGACCCGAAGGCGCTCATCGACGGGTTGCATGCGGACGGTCTGCACTTGCTGCTCTGGGTCGTCCCCATGTACGCGCAGGATAGCAACATCGAATCGGGTTGGAACGTTCCGCAGTGCCTTTCGGATAACGAATACGTCAAGGAGCACGGCGAATGCGTGCTCAATGCCGACGGAACTCCCTACGAAATCCCGCATACGTGGTGTATCGGGAGCATGGTCCCCGACTTTACCGACCCCGTCGGCAAACGGCATTGGTTTGACCGTTTCCGCTATCTCAAACAGCTCGGGATCGACGGGTTCAAGACGGACGGCGGCGAATTTATCCACGATCCTACCGTCACCTTCCGAGACGGCTCCACGGGCAAGGAAGGGCAAAACCGCTACTGCGAGGACTATGCCTCCTCCTTCCGCGAATTTATCGGCGAAGAGGGGATCGTATTCTCCCGCGCGGGCGGGCAGAGGAGCCCCTCGTTCACCGTCCTTTGGGCGGGCGATCAGGAATCGACGTGGAGCGAATACAGATCGGTGCTCAAAGCGGGGCTCTCGGCGAGCCTTTCGGGCTTCTCCTGCTGGGGGTTCGACATCGCGGGCTTTTCGGGCTACCTTCCCACTAAGGAACTCTATCTTCGCGCGGTGCAGACGGCGGCGTTCGTGCCGATCATGCAATGGCACAGCGACCCCGTCTCCAACAACCGCTGCGATTTCACGGGCGCGTGGAAGATCAACGACCG
>CANRCY010000122.1 GCA_947629225.1 uncultured Clostridia bacterium
ATATTCATACTCCGTGAGCCCGATCACCATGATACGGCGGGTATCGAAGTAATTGAAGAACCCCGCGAGGCGAAGCCCCGGGCGGTCTACGCTCGCGCTCGTAAACGTGAGGATCCCCCGCCCCGCATACAGAAGTTCCAGCCCCAGATCGGCGGCAAACTTGTCGAGCATGAGCGTTTCGCTCGGCAAAAACATTTCGTTCATACTATTCCCCCATCGCAACGCAAAGCGCCTCTGCCACGCCGTCTTCTTCGCAAGAGGCGACCGCCGTTGCGATCTCTTTCAGTTCTCTCTGCGCGTTGCCCACGGCAAACCTGCCGCCCACCGCGCAGATCATCGGAAGATCGTTGAGCTGATCCCCGATCGCCGCCGCCCGCTCCGCGGGAATGCGGCAATAGTTTGTAAGAAATTCCACCGCCCGCGCCTTGCTCACGCCCGCGGGCAATGCCTCAACCAAAAAGTCGTTGGAAGTCGTAACGTCCGTCCTGTCCCCGAACCGCTCTTTGAGCCGCGCGATCAGCGCGTTTTTCTCTTCGGGCGGGAGCATGGCGAGCACCTTGTTCACCGTTCTGCCCTCGCGGAGAACGAACGAAGAGAGCGGCTCTTGCAGGACGACCCCTTTCACGCCGCAAATCCGCTCGTAGGCTTCGAGATATCCGTCGTTGCGGTTGCAGTAGAGAACGTCGCCCGAATAGACGTGAGCGTGCAGGTCTTCCTCTTCGAGGAAGCCGACGATCTCCGCCGCCTCTCGGGCGGAAAATCCCTCGTTGCAGAGGATTTGCCCCGTTGCAACGTCGGCGATCATGCCCCCTTGGTAGGCGGCGACGATCCCGCCTTCGAGCCCCAATTCTTTGAGGCGGGGAAGAATGGAGCGGAGCATTCTGCCCGTAACGACGGCAAAAATGCCGCCTGCCTGCCTGTATTTTGCGATCGTTTGGATATTCTTCCGTGAGATCGTTCCGTCGGCGCGCACCAACGTGCCGTCGAAGTCGGAGAGAAAGAGTGGATATCTCATAGATTTTCAAAGTAATTGTGGATGCGCTTTGCGAGCTCGGGTCCCACGCCCTCCGCCCCTTGGAGCTCCCGTTCGGAGGCGTGCATGATCTTGTCGATCGTTCCGAACTTCTCCATGAGCGCCTTTTTTTTGTGTTTGCCGACTCCCTCGATCTCGTCGAGCACGGAGGCGAGGTTGCGCTTGGAATGGATGTTGCGGAAATAGGTCACGGCAAAGCGGTGGGCTTCGTCGCGGATACGCTGGACGGTCTGCAAGGCGTAGTCCCTGCGGGAGAGACGGACGCTCTCGGGACTTGCGAGCGTAAAAATTTCCTCCTCCTGCTTTGCGATCGAAATGAGGTCGATGTCGGTAATGCCGAGCCCGTCGAAGATCTCTTTGACGGCGGAGAGCTGTCCTTTGCCGCCGTCGATGACGATGAGCTGGGGCTTTGGGAAGCGCTCCTCTTCATCCGTCCCCAATTTTTGCAGACGGCGCAGGAGCACCTCTTTGAGGGACGCGAAGTCGTCCGCGCCCTCCACCGTTCTGATCTTAAAGCGGCGGTAGGCATACTTGTCCGCCTCGCCGTCGGTGAACACGACCATGCTGCCCACCTTGTCCACGCCCGAAATGTCGGAGATGTCGTAACATTCCATGCGCTTCGGGTAGCGTTTTAAGCCCAACAGCGTTTGCAGACGCTCGCAGGCGTTCTTCGTCATGTCGTTTTTGTGGCGGATGGCGGAGACGGATTTTTCGAGATATTCCTTGGCGTTTCCGATCGCCATGTTGACGAGTTCCCGCCTCACGCCGAGCTTGGGGCGGACGATCTCGGGTCTTCTGCCCGATTTTTCGAAGGCGTATTCGCGGAAGAGCGCGTCGTCGAAGAGCTCGTCGGTGACGATCTCGTGCGGGAATTCGTGGTTGGTATAGTATTGGATGAGGAAGGAGAGGAAGCCCTCGCCCTCTTCGCCCGCGCCCTCTTCGAGAGGGAAATTGCGGTTGCCCTGCATGACGCCCTTGCGGGTGACGAGCACGCTCAGAACGGCATACAGCCCGTTGGAAGCGACTGCCCAAATGTCGGCGTCGACGTCGCGCGGCATGGACGTAATGCGTTTTAGCTGCAATTTTTTGAGCATTCCGATGCGGTCGCGGTACTCCATGGCGAGCTCGAACTCTTCGTTCTCCGCAAACGCCGCCATTTTTTCGCGCAGAATTTGTTCTGCCTCTTCGTAGTTCCCGCCGAGGAAGGAGAGCGTTTTCTCCACCCGTGCGGCGTATTCCTCCTCACTGCAAAAATGCGCGCAGGGGGCGGGGCACCGCCCGAGATGATAGTTGAGGCAGGGCTTTTTCGGCTTCTCCGTGATGGAAGTGTTGCAGATACGGACGTTATACACCTTTGCCGCGACGTCGAGGATTTCTTTGCAGGAAATCCCCCCCATAAAGGGACCGAAATACTTGCCGTCCTTTTTCACCCTGCGGGTGATGGAGAGGTGCGGGAACTTTTCCCGCGTGTGCACTTTGATGTAGGGATAGGTCTTATCGTCTTTGAGGAGAATGTTGTATTTGGGCTTGTATTTTTTGATGAGGTTGTTTTCGAGGGCGAGCGCGTCCACCTCGGTGGGTGCGACGATGTAGGAAAAATCGGCGATCTGTTCCACCATTGCCCGCACTTTCACGGGTTTTTCGGAGGAGTGAAAGTACTGCCTTACGCGGTTTTTGAGGACGCGCGCCTTGCCGACGTAGATGATCGTCCCCTCTTTGTCGAGCATGAGGTAAACGCCCGGGCAATCGGGCAAAAGTTTGAGTTTTTCTTTGAGCACACTCTCACCCATAGCCCTATTATACACAACTCGTCAATGTTTTTCAAGTGATAACGGAAATTTTTTCGAAAAAGAAAACCCCCCTCTCTCGAAGGGGTGCGCAATTTGCCCTTGGCTCCCCCTTGAGGGGGAGCTGTCGAGGCAAAGCCGAGACTGAGGGGGTGTTTGGTTATGATTTACGGCACCCCTTCCGTCACTCGCTACGCTCGTGCCACCCACCCCTCAAGGGGTGGGCAAGCGCTTCCTTCTGTCATTTCGACCAAGCCGCGTTAGCGGCGCGTGGAGAAATCTCAACAAAATTACCCCCCATCGGAGGGGGTTTCGCTTTCATGCCCTCTCCGTGGGAGAGGGGTAGGGGGGTGGTGTCCTTTGTTCTAAACGTCACCCCGCCCTGCCGTTCTAATTACGTCACCCTGAGCGTAGTCGAAGGGTGTCCGCATTATAATAAGGATATGTCTCGACTCCGCTCGACATGACGTGATTTGAAAACGGCGTTTCATTCTCAACTTGGCGCCCCTTTTAGGGGAGCTGTCACGAAGTGACTGAGGGGTTTCAGAAACCCTTTCGGCTCGTTCCTCGCCACTTTCCCTTTCAGGGACAGCAAGCCCACCCCTCAAGGGGTGGGTAGCCCGCCGACATTCGTCGGCGGGCGCTCTTGATTGTTCAAATTTTATGATGCCAAGATGCTTTTCCATTGTTCCAAATCCTCTTTACAGCAAACAATTTTTGCAGATAGTTTGCCTTCAGGAGTATAATCCTCAAACAACAAATAAAACTTCTGATTTGATTTTCGAAAATAAACATATCCGTGCGCAATGGAATTTCTGATGTGCCTCAGCAGACATGCCAAATCGCTTTCCAACGGGGGCTTTTGGCTCCCCGATCGTTTACACATCGCTCGTGTGCATTTTAAGCATAACTCATTGTCGGCAAGATTGATTTTTGCCAATTCTTTTTTCATTTGTGCATTGGGGCAACAAAATTGAATCTTCCCGTCAACTTTTTCGTTTATTTTTTCCAATAAGATTTCACTTCGTTCTTGCTCAAGATATCCTTTATGGGCACTATTTATGCCAGGTGCGCGATATAAAAAATAGCAAAACAAATTTTTAAGCGAAACGTCTTTGGCTTCAAATGGAACTTTATAGCAAATTCCATGATTATCGGCACAGGTACAGTTTTGTTTCACGCAATTTATTACCGTTTTCTTTTTGGGCGTACCCATTTACGCTTTCTCCTTTAATCCGTTGTTTCCTTTGTCCATGTATTGCCCAAATAGCTATTCGTAAGAAAGTTCGCCGCGGTGGCGGGGGTTTGCAGGTCTTTCGGGTCAATAGGTGTGCGCCCATTGCCGACGCTCCAACCGTTCGGGTCGCGGAAAGTCACCGACTGGAGCCCGCTGCATCCATAGAACGCATACTCTCCGATCGAAGCCACGCCGCTCCCGATCGTGACCGATTGGAGCCCGCTGCAACCCTCGAACGCGTTCATTCCGATCGATGTCACGCTGTCGGGGATTTCGACCGATTGGAGCCCGCTGCAACCCTCGAACGCGTTCCTTCCGATTGAAGTCACGCCGCTGCCGATCGCGACCTCTTTCAGCCCGCTGCACCCCTCGAACGCATAGCTTCCGATCGAAGTCACGCCGCTCGGGATTTGCAATTTGGTGACTTCTTCTCCGTCCATAAAAAGATGATGTGCTGAAGAAAGCGGGTTTGCATTGTTGTTGTAAAACTTAATCCCGCACCATGCCGTAAGATCGGTAATATGCACCTCGGTCAGCCCACTGCACCCCTCGAACGCAGAGCTTCCGATCGAAGTCACGCTGTCGGGGATTTCGACCGATTGGAGCCCGCTGCAACCATAGAACGCACAGTTTCCGATCGAGGCCACGTCGCTCGGGATTTGCAACTTGGTGACTTCTTCTCCGTCCATAAAAAGATGATGCGCATAATAAAGCGGATTTGCGCTGAAACTTTCAAATTCGATCGCGCACCATGCCGTAAGATCGGTAATATGCACCTCGGTCAGCCCGCTGCAACCCTCGAACG
>CANRCY010000123.1 GCA_947629225.1 uncultured Clostridia bacterium
GCTCGAACAGCCGCTCGGCATACTCCCTGCGGTGCGCCTTTACGAGGAGCGCGCCCTCATACAGGGAGCAAATGGCAGGGTAAGAGAGGGTCCCCGCTTCGAGACGGTCGGGATAGAACGAGGGCATGTTCGGGTCGAAGCTCTCGCTCCCCGTTCCGCCGAAGAGGAGGGGGCGGGGCTGCATGCGTTCGGAAAAGAGGAGCGCCGCCGCGCCCTGCAAAGCGAGCAGTCCCTTGTGCCCCGCGAGGGCAAGTCCGTCGAGTCCCCATGCCCGCATATGAATGGGCAGATGTCCTCCTCCCTGCGCGCCGTCTGCAACGAGGAGCACATGTTCGGGCAGGGCTTTTCTGATCGCTTTGAGGTCGGGAGCCTCTCCCGTCACGTTGGAGGCGGTCGTCACGACGCACATGCGGGTGTTTTGTTTGACGTATGAGGCGACGTCCGCGGGGTCGATGTGCCCGTTTCTGAGGGGAACGACGTCGAAAGTGACGATCCCCGCCTCTTGCAGGACGTGAAGGGGACGGAGCACCGAGTTGTGTTCGAGGCAGGTCGTGATCACATGGTCGCCCTTTTCGAGGACGCCGATGATGGCGAGGTTGAGCGCCTCCGTGCAACTTCTCGTAAAGACGACGCGTTCATATCCGTAGCCGCCGAAAAGCTCTGAGAGCAGTTCGCGGCAGGCGAGCACGCGTTCGGCACAGGCGAGGGAGAGGCGGTGTCCGCTCCTGCCGGGGTTGGCGCACACCTTCATCGCGGCGAGCACGGCGTTCTGCACGGCGGCGGGTTTATACCCTCCCGTGGCGGCGTTATCAAAATAGAGCATAGCATTCTCCGCAAAATAAGTTCGAACTATTTTACGAAGGCAGGAGACAAAACATGACGATTTTAGCGGTTTTTCGTTCTCGGGCGCAGACGCTCGAATATATTTCCGTCCTCAAAGCGGGCGGCGTGCCCGCGCAGGCGGTGAATACCCCCAAGGAAGCGGGGGTCGGTTGCGGCATCTCGGCAAAGTTCGAAGAAGCCTTTTTTCCCCGCGCCCGCGCCTGCCTCGCCAAAAAGCAATACTCCTCTTTTTCGGGGTTCATGAAAAATCTCGGCGGAAGGTTCGGGTATTTGTAGGCGGCTTGTCAAACGCGCAAAAGTGTGGTATAATGCGGGTATGGACGAAAAAACTCAAATTTTGCGGGAACTCGAACGGCTGTATTTCGGCGCCAAACCCGCCTTGCGCTTTCAGACCCCTTACGAACTTTTAGTCGCCGTCATTCTTTCCGCGCAGTGTACGGACGAGCGGGTGAACAAGGTGACGGAAGTCCTCTTTCGGGAACACAACACGCCCGAAAAAATGCTTGCGCTCTCGCAGGAAGAGCTCGAAAAGTACATCTTCTCCTGCGGGTTTTACCGCAACAAGGCGGCGCACATTCTCTCCGCCTCGCGGGATATTTCCGAAAAATTCGGCGGACAAGTTCCCGATAATTTAGAGGATCTTCGCTCTCTCGCGGGCGTTGGGAGAAAGACGGCAAACGTCGTGTATGCGGTCGCCTTCGGCGGCGACGCGATCGCCGTGGATACGCATGTGTTCCGCGTTGCAAACAGAACGGGGCTCGCCGCGGGGAACACCCCCGAGAAGGTGGAAGAGGGCTTGATGAAGGTCATTCCCAAGGAGAAATGGTCGGCGGCGCACCATTGGCTGATCTGGCACGGACGAAAGGTTTGCCATTCCCAAAAGCCCGACTGCGCGCACTGTACCCTCGCCCCGTGGTGCATTTCCGCCTTCAAAACCGTAAAATAGCGCAAACGCAAAAGTGGGACCGACCGAATAATGATTTGCGCCCGCCCGCCGCAATTTTGCGGCGGGCGGGCGCGGTCCTTTTCTTGTATAAATGCCGCCCTCTTCGGCAATAACAGCCGCAGGAGGTTTATTATGACCAATTTGACGGCAAAAGATTTAGATGTGCTCACGCACGTTCTCACGGCGGAAGAAATGGCGTGCAAAAAGGCGAGAATTTACGCAAGCACGCTCACTGACGCGGCGCTCGCGCAGGAAATGGAGGCGATCGCAGGTGCGCATGCGGAGCGTTTCAACGCGCTCTATGCCATTTTGGGAGGGAAATCATGAAGCAGAGCAAGCAAGAGACCACACTCAACGAAAAAGACGCCCTTCAAGACATGCTCGATACCGAAAAGCTGCTCATGAGCTATTATTCGGTGGCGCTCACGGAGGGGAGCTGCAAGTCCTTCCGCAAGGAAATCCTGAAGAATTACACGTCGAGCGCGGAGACGCAGTTCAACGTATTCGAACAGATGCTCTCCCGCGGGTACTATCAGGTCCAGCCCGCCGAAAAGATGCTCATCGACCAAAAGACGGAGACGTTTTCCAAGGTCAAAAAGCAGATCGCGCAGTAATATAGGTTGCGTGTTATGACCTGCCCCCACTTGTGGGGGCGGGTGGCGAACGTAGTGAGACAGGTGGGGGTCCTTAATACGTCACCCTTCCTCTTTCTTTGTGCTCCCTCCATGGTACGCATATCTTCTTTCTTCCCCGCGCATACTCAAAGGGGAGGGGAATATGCCGAAGAAAGTCAAAAAAAGCAACAGCGGCAAGGGCGAGCGGGACAACACAGGCTATGCGCACAATCCGCGCTACTGCATGATCTTGCCCGACGCCGCAGAGCCCGACGAGGACAACATTGCCTCGTCGAGCGAATCGTAAAGCGTAAAGCGGAAGCCGCCCGCGGACATATGTCCGCGGGCGGCAATTTTGTCTTTCTTGTTTATTGGTGCGCGGGGCGCAAAGCGACACCGCGCTGCGTCATGCTGAGCCGTAATTTGAATACGCAGTCCGCGGAAGAAAGTCTGCGAAGGCATCTTGTTGCGTTCGGGTTCGGTTAAAACGCACCTGGACGTAGCAAGATTCCCTCGAAGAGTTACTATTCGGACTTTGTATCGCCCGTACGGCTCGGAATGACGCGCGCTTCTGATTGTCGCTCCGAAGGCAAATCAATGAGGATTTCACGGAGCAAAGAAACGCGTGAACTTCTCACACATTAAACCGAAACAGCACCACGTCGCCGTCTTTCATGACATAGTCCTTGCCCTCGGAGCGCACCTTGCCCTTTTCGCGCGCGCCCGCAAGTCCGCCGCATTCGAGGAGGGTCTCCCACTCCACGACCTCGGCGCGGATAAATCCTTTTTCAAAGTCGGTATGGATTTTCCCTGCCGCCTGCGGCGCTTTCGTACCCTTCACGATCGTCCACGCCCGCGTCTCTTTTTCGCCCGCAGTGAGGTAAGAAATGAGCCCCAAAAGGGAATAGCTCGCCTTGATGAGCTTATCGAGCCCGCTCTCTTTTAAGCCGAACTCTTCGAGGAACATCGCTCTGTCCTCTTCTTCCATTTGCGAGAGCTCCTCCTCCGTCTTGGCGCAGATGACGATGACCCCCGCATGGTGTTTTTCCGCATATGCTTTCACTTGCATGACGAAGGGGATTTTGTCCTCGTCCTCTCCCATGTCCTTTTCCGCAATGTTCGCGCAGTAGATCACGGGCTTCGAAGAGAGCAAGAACAGATTGTCGAGCATGGGCTGCTCTTCCTCCGTGCAGGGGTAACTGCTTGCGGGTTGTTCGGCTTCGAGGTGGGGAAGCAGTTTTTCGAGAAAAGCGTATTCCGCGGCGGCGTTCTTGTCCGCGCCCCCCCTTGCCGCACTGCGGATGCGGTCCTGCTTCTTCTGCACCGCTTCGATGTCGGCTAAAATCAGTTCCAAATTGATCGTCTCGATGTCCCGCACGGGGTCGACGGAATTCTCCACATGGGTGACGTTTTCGTCCTCGAAACAGCGCACCACATGGACAATGGCGTCCACTTCGCGGATATGGGAGAGAAACTTGTTCCCCAAGCCCTCGCCGCGGCTTGCGCCCTTTACGAGCCCCGCGATGTCCACGAATTCGACGACGGCGGGGGTCACTTTTTTGCTCGAATAGAGCGCCGCGAGTTTTTCGAGCCGCTCGTCGGGAACGGCGACCACGCCCACGTTGGGTTCGATAGTGCAGAAGGGATAGTTCGCCGCCTCCGCGCCCGCATGGGTAATTGCATTGAACAACGTCGATTTTCCGACATTCGGAAGTCCTACAACGCCTAATTTCATATCGATCTCCTTGTGATGAACAGAGCCATTCTACCATAATTTTCCGAATTTGACAACCGAAAGACTTGCCGATTGCAACAAAAAGTAATATAATAGGGGAAATTAAGGAGCGACTATGGATTATAGAGCCTATATTGCAGAGCGTCTGCCCGTAGAGGGCGTGAGCAGAGAGGAGATCGCGGAGAGCATTGCCGTCCCGCCCGATACTTCCCTCGGCGATTACGCGCTCCCTTGTTTCAAATTCGCGAAGATCATGCACAAATCTCCCGCGCTCATCGCACAGGAGCTCGCCTCCGCCTACCCTGCGGACGGCGTGATCTCGGAGGCGGCTGCCCTCAACGGCTATCTCAACTTCAAAGTCAGCCGCAGGGGGCTTGCGGAAGAGACTCTTTCCCGTATCGCGCGGGAGGGGGAGAAGTACGGCTCTTCCGCGATCGGCGCGGGAAAGACGGTCTGTATCGACTATTCGTCGGTGAACATCGCCAAGCCCTTCCATATCGGGCATCTCTCCACCACGGTGCTGGGGGGAGCGCTCTACCGCATTTTCGGCTTCCTCGGCTATCGGGTCGTGGGGATCAACCACCTCGGCGACTACGGCACCCAATTCGGCAAACTCATCTCCGCCTA
>CANRCY010000124.1 GCA_947629225.1 uncultured Clostridia bacterium
CGAGGAGCGGATTTTCGAGATCGCCGAACTTCTTGCCGGTGATGTGCTCCATCTTGTCGATGTACTCCATGATCTCTTTCTGGATCTCGGGATTGATCTGCCTGCCGTCCTCATAGTATTGGGTGCACGCTTCGGTGGAGATCGTGAAGCCCTGAGGTACGGGCAGACCGATGTTGGTCATCTCCGCAAGGTTCGCACCCTTGCCGCCGAGGAGCTCGCGCATGTTCGCGTTGCCTTCGGTGAAAAGATAACAGTACTTTTTTGCCATATAAGATATTCCTCCTAATGATTTGCGGTTTTTGCCATTGCCTATTGTACACTATCTATAAGAAAATTTCAAGCCTTTCGCGGAAGATTTTTACGCAATCGGCGGAATTTACCAAAAAAGCCCCCGTTTTTCGGCGATGAAGTCGGAGAGCGCGCCGAGCTTTTGCGGAGAGAGGGTCTCCCCCCGCGCGCCCTCGGGAACGTCTGCCAAACGGAGCAATTCCTTCGCCTCTCCGCGGGAGAGGGAAAAGCAGCTCATCAGGTTGTTTTCGAGGGTCTTTCTTCTGCTGAGAAAGGCACAGCGCACCGTTTCGCGGTAAACTTTTTCGCTCTTGACGGAAAACCCGCCCGCCGTAAAATCGGCTCGGACGACCGCGCTGTCCACATTCGGACGGGGGGTGAAGAGCGCGCGGGAGACAAAGCGGACGATCTTGCATTCCCCCCGCCGCGCGATCGCCGCCGTCACCGCGCCGTAGTCGGGACTGCCCGCCTCGGCGCAAAACCGCCTTGCGACTTCTTCCTGCACCATGACGGTAAACCCGCGGCAATGCGTCCCTTCCTCCACGAATTTCATGACGACGGGCGTGGTGATGTAGTAAGGGAGATTGGCGACGACGAGATAGTCTCCGCCGAGCTCTTTCTCGGTTTCGGCAAGAGAGCTCTTTGCAAAATCGCGGAAGACGACCTCGACGTTTTCGCACCCCGCGAGCGTTTCCGCCAGAACGGGTTGCAAACTTTTGTCGATCTCAAAGGAGACGACCCGCTTCGCCCGCTTCGAGAGCGCGCGGGTGAGCGCGCCCGCTCCCGTGCCGATCTCGAGCACCGTGGACTCTTCGCCCACGCCCGCATCGGAGACAATGGCGTCCAAAAGGTTGGGGTCGGTGAGAAAATTCTGCCCGTATTTCTTTTTGAAGGTAAAATTGTGTTTGAAGAGCACATCTTCCATAAAACAACTCCGATAGACCGCCCCTTCTCCGCACAAACTCTTTGCGAGGGGACGACCCTCTTCACGGATGAGAAAGGAGAGCCGCAAGGCTCTCTTTGATTATATTTTGAGTTTCGGAAAGAGCCGCGCCGCGTTTGCATCGACCGCGCGGCACACTTCTTCGGGAGAAATTCCCTTGATGGAAGCCACTTTTTCGGCGATGACGGGAATGTTCGCGGGAGTGTTTTTCTCCCCGCGGAAGGGAGAAAGGTAGGGACTGTCCGTTTCGGTGAGAAGGCGCTCCAGAGGGCACGCACCGACGCTTTCGGCGACCCGTTTCGCGTTTTTGAAGCAGACGACCCCGCCGAAGGAACAATACGCCCCGAGTTCGAGAAAGGCGGAAAGGTTCTCCGCGCCGTAAGAATAGCAGTGCATCAAAAACCCGCGGGAGAACGCAGAGCGGTATTCGCGCAGAATGGCGAGCGTGTCGGCGCAGGCGTCGCGGGAATGGATCTGCACGGGAAGACAGAGTTCGTCCGCAAGTAAGATCTGCCTGAGAAAGAGCTCCCTCTGCTTCGCCTTATCGATCCCGTCATAGTGATAGTCGAGCCCGATCTCCCCCACCGCGACGCATTTTTGTTCGGCGGCAAGGGCGCGAAAGGTCTCTTCCGAGAAAGGTTTCCCCGCAAATTCGGGGTGCACGCCCACCGTAAAATAGCACCCGTTGTGCGTTTTGGCGAATTCCGCATGCCGATTTGCGTGTTCGAGCGTATCCGCCGCGAGAATGACGGCGTTTACCCCCGCCGCCTTGATCTTCTCCCATTCGGCGGGAAATTCGTAGCCCTCCTCGGCAAAATGGGCGTGAACGTCGATCATCTGACCTTCGCCCCGCTTGCGATCGCCTTTTCGGGGGAGAGAAGAGTCAAATTCCCCTCTTCGTCCTCGGCGCAGAGGATCATGCCCTCGGAGAGCACGCCGCAGAGTTTGGCGGGCTTTAAGTTGGTGACGAGCACGACCTTTTTGCCCACCATTTCTTCGGGCGTATAGAATTTTGCGATCCCCGAGACGACCGAGCGGGTCTCCTCCCCCACCTTGACCGTCTCATGGAGCAGCTTTTCGCTCTTTTTCACCTTTTCGCAGGCGATGACCTCGCCGATTTTGAGTTCGACCTTCCCGAACTCGTCGATCGTGATTTGAGATTTCTCGGCTTCGCTCGAAATGACAGAAGGGGCGGATTTTTGCGCCCCTTTGGGAGCGGATTTTTGCGCGTTCTTTTCCTTTACGAGCTTCTCCACGGCGGCAAGCTCCTTTGCAACGTCGATCCGCGGGAAAATGGGCGGCAGTTTTTCCACTCTTGCGCCCGCTTGCAGGTAGCCGAAGGAGACGCTTTCGAGCCCCATGTCTTCGGGGCAGGAGAAACTTTTCAAAATAAGGGAAGTCGAACGCGTCAGGAAGGGCTTTAAGAGCACGGCGCAGATGCGGCAGACCTCGGCAAGATGATACAATACGGTGCCGAGCCGCTCCCTTTCAGAGGGGTCTTTGGCAAGAAGCCACGGCGTCGTCTCGTCGATATACTTGTTGGCGCGACCCACGAGGGCGAAGATGTGCTCCAACGCTTCGGGCGCGTTGAGCCTGTCCATCGCGTCTTTGACCTTTGCAAACAGCCCGTTTGCCATCTCTTCGAGTTCGAGATCGAGCGCAGTCTTTTCGCCGCAGGGCGGGAGACTTTCGAAATTCTGCACGATCATTGCCGATGTGCGGGAGACGAGGTTGCCGAGGTCGTTTGCAAGATCGGAATTTATCCGCTTCAAGAACCGCTCGGTGGTGTATTCGCCGTCGCTGCCGAAGGGAATTTCGCGGAGCAGGAAATAGCGCACCGCGTCCGCGCCGTACCGTTTGACGAGCTCGTAAGGGTCGGTGAGTTCGGGGCGGGCGTTCTCTTTGGATTTGCTGAGTTTTTCGCCGCCGATGAGCAGCCACCCGTGCCCGTAAATTTGTTTGGGAAGAGGCTCGCCGAGCGCCATTAAGATCGCGGGCCAGATGATGGCGTGGAAACGCACGATCTCCTTGCCCACCAAATGCAGGTCCGCGCTCCAATACTTTTTGTAGAGAGCGTCATTCTCCGAGCCGTATCCAAGCGCGGAGATGTAGTTGGAGAGGGCGTCGATCCACACATAGGCGGTATGTTTGGGGTCAAACGGGAGCGGCACCCCCCACTTGACGGTGGTGCGGGAGACGCTGAGGTCGGTGAGTCCCGCCTTTAAGAAGTTGTTCACCATTTCGTTGACGCGGGACTTCGGCTGCAAAAATTCGGGATTGTCCTCGTACAGCTTCAACAGGCGGGGGGCATATTTGGAGAGACGGAAGAAGTAGCTCTCTTCCTTTTGGAGAGTGACCTCTCTGCCGCAGTCGGGACATTTCCCCTCTTTGAGCTGCGCCTCCGTCCAGAACGATTCGCACGGGGTGCAATAGTAGCCGCTGTATTCCGCTTTATAGACGTCGCCGCTGTCGTAAAGTTTTTGATAAATGCGCTGTACGCACTTGACATGGTCTTCGTCCGTCGTGCGGAGAAAACGGTCGTAGCCGACGTCCAAAAGCCTCCACATATCTTGCAGTTCGGCGACGAGGGGGTCGATAAATTCGCGGGGGGTAATGCCCCGCTTTGCCGCCTCTTTTTCCACCTTTTGACCGTGCTCGTCCGTGCCCGTGAGGAAGAACACGTCCTCGCCCATGAGCTTATGGAAGCGCGCGAGCGCGTCGCAGATGACCGTGGTATAGCAATGCCCGATGTGCCAATTCCCGCTGGGGTAGTAAATGGGTGTCGTGATGTAGTATTTCTTTGCCATAAAAGCCCTCTTTTGCCCTATTATAGCGCGATTTCCGCAAAAAGTAAAATTATTTTGCGGACAACCCTTGCAAATTATTTCCCGCGCCTGTGCAACCCGACGGGAATGCGCAAAAAATATAGGGAAGCCGCGGCGGGGAGCATTCGCTCCCCGCCGCGGCTTTTTCCACATGCCTTCCGTTTTTCCCCTATTCACTCTCTCTTTTCCGTGTCGTTTTGTCCAGCAAGTTCCTTTGCTTTCTTGCGGATCGCGTCCAGAGCCTCCGAGGGGTCGGAAATGCCCTCGGTGGCAAGCTCCATGGGACAGAGCCCCGTGCCCGCGCGGTTGACGATCCGTTCGGTAAAAACATCATACCCGTATGCAATTTTATGCGCCTTGAACACTTCCTCTCCCGAGCGGCTCAACACCTCGGCATGCACCTCTTTCGCGCCGAGAAGCACATACAAAAGCGCGGCGGCTCTGCCGACGATACGGTCGGCGCAGGAAAAGCCCGAAAGCGTCTTTCCGCCGCCCGCGAGCTTTAAGAGCGGCTTTACCCCCCGTTCCTCGCTCGTGACGGTCTCCTCGCCCCGCACAAACGCGCAGGTGCGCGCGGCGTTTTCTTTTAAGAGCGCCCTTGCCCGCTCTATTTCACTCATGCTTCGCCCTCTGCGCCACCCAATAGACGAGAAGGGGCACGATGACCCACTGCAAGAGGAGCCCGGGG
>CANRCY010000125.1 GCA_947629225.1 uncultured Clostridia bacterium
AGAACCTCTACGACTATCCCATCAACCTCTTCGTCGCAGGCTTCATCGGGACCCCTCAGATGAACTTCTTCAAGAACGCTACCCTCACGCAGGAAGGCGGAAAGGTCTACGTCAACTTCATCGGGAACAACAAGATCGCGCTTCCCAAGACGGTCGTTTCCAAGATCAAGAATCTCGACGAATACATCAACACGGGGAAGGAAGTCACCCTCGGCGTCCGTCCCGAAGATATCCATCAGGACGATCTGTTCATCTCCAACTCTCCCGATACGATCGTTAAGGCGAAGATCGACGTCATCGAAAAACTCGGCGCCGAAATGCAGATCTACTGCGACGTCGACTACATGACCGATAAGACGACGATCGTCGACAGCGTTTCGCAGATGATCGCGAAGATCTCCTCCCGTGCGACCGTTACGCTTGGCGAGGTCGTCGAGCTTGCGTTCGACGCAAAGCATATCCACCTCTTCGACGGCTACACCGAAGCGACGATGCTCGAAAGAGACGAGCACTACGATGCGATCCCCGAAAACGCAGAGGGCGCGGCGTTCGTTCCTCCTACACCTCAGGAAATGCAGGCGCAGATCGAAGCGGCGAGAGTCATCACCAAAGAGATGAAGAAGCAAGCCAAGCGCGACGCCAAGATGGCTGCAAAGCGTGCCGCTCAGGAAGGCGCTTCCGCCGACGACAACAACCCTCCTACCGAAGAATGATCTCATAAAAAACCAAAGAGCGCTCCTTTTGGGAGCGCTCTTTTTCTGCCTGCCAAAACGGTTGACAAATTCACCGAAAAACAGTAGAATGGGAATGATTTTACGAGGAGGTACAAAAGAATGTGGGATGTCGTGCTCGACGCTCTTAAGGACGCGCTCATCATGCTTGCATTTTTGTTCGTCCTCTATATCGTCATCGAGCTTTTGGAGCACAAGACGGCAGTCGGAAAGCCCGCCCGCGCCCTTTCGGGCAAGTGCGCGCCCCTCATCGGCGGCGCCGCGGGGCTTTTGCCTCTCTGCGGGTTTTCGGTAATGGCGGGCAAGCTCTATCAGAGAAAATACATTACGGTCGGCACTTTGCTCGCCGTTTTCATCGCCACGAGCGACGAAGCGCTCCTCGTGCTCGCCTTTTCTTCGCTCGGCGCGCTCGAAAAGACCTTTTCCATTCTCGCGCTCCTCGGCTCCAAATTCGTGCTCGCCGTCGGGGTGGGGTATCTCGCCGATCTCCTGCTTCGCCGCTTCTTTGCGGCAAAGCCCTGCGAAGAACTCCCCAAACCGCCCGAACATGAGCCCGAACATGAGCACGAGCATGAACATGAACATGAGCACGAACACAGCGACGTGGAGGAATTTTCCGTTTGCGAGCACAAGCACGAGAGCAAATGGATGCTCTTCCTCGTCTCCCCGCTCCTGCATGCGTTACAGGTCGCGGCGGTCATATTTCTCTTCGACCTTGCATTCGGCACGATGTTTTATTTCATCGGGACCGAGCGCGTCATCGGGTTTTTGCAGGGCGCGGGATATTGGTTCCAGCCGCTCATATGTCCGCTCGTCGGAATGATCCCGAACTGCGCTTCGAGCGTGGCGCTTGCGCAGACGTTCGCCCTGCACGGGATCGGCTTCGGCGGGCTGTTGGGCGGGCTCGTTACCAATGCGGGGCTCGGCGTGCTGATCCTCTTCCGCGATACAAAGGCGTGGAAGAGAAACCTGCTGATCCTTCTTACGATGTTTTTGCTCGGCGTGGCGTTCGGCTACGCCGCAAGCGGGATAGAGATCTTATTCATTTAATTTGACGGAGGCGTACATGGGTTTTGCCGTGGATTCCCTGCCAAAGACAAACGTTGAAGAACACGAAGGAATAGTGTTTTGCGGGTCGTCGGAGGGGGTCGGGCAAGCGATCGCCTCTTCCGCGGGGAAGGTACTCCTTCTTTCGGACGACCTCTCCCTGTCCGAATTTGCGCTCTCTCCGCGCGTACTTTCCATCGTCTATGACGGCGACGCTTTGCCGCTGTTCGCCATGCCCGACGGCGTTTCGCGCGTCGTCGCGGCGGGGAAGAGAGACGTTCTGCTCGCCGCGCGCTACTTTGCCGAGATCAGGCAGACCGCGTGCACCCTTCTTCCTTCGGAAGCGTCCTTAGACGGCGTTTTCGAAGAGCGGGGAGAGATCGTACTCGGCGGGGAGCGGGTGTGCGTCCCGCTTTCTGCCGCCCAAACGCTGTGCGATCCCGTGCGGCTTTCCGCCTCTCTCGGAGAGGGTTTTTCGCGACTTTTGTTGACCCGTCTTGCGTTTTACGAAGCCGCCGCGCTCTCGGAATTCGGGATTTGCCGCCGTGCGGTCTCCTGCGAGCTCCCCGCGGACGCCGAGGGGATCGTATTGGAGAATGCCCGCGTCCGCAGAGCCGAACGGGAGACTTACCGCGGCGAGGGCGTGTTGCTTGCGGCGGCGCTCGGGGGCGAACACCCCGCATGGGACGCGTATTTGCTCCTTTCCGCCCTGTATACTTCCTTCTTTGAGAAGGGCAGACCCCGCCGCTACTATACCCCCGATTACCGTGCGCGCGCCAGGCGGGCGGGCGTGGGGACGGGCGAACTTGTTCTGCCCACGCGGCAAGAATATGCGGAGCGCGCCCTCGTTCTCGAACGGATCCGCGCCCGCTTTTCGAAGGAGTTCCGCACCCTTCTCGACGGAAAGGAGGAGTTCCGCGCCCGTATCGCAACCGTCTGCGGCGCGGCTGTCCCGCCCTTCTGCGGGGGAAGCGAAACCCTTCGGCTCTTGCCCGAACTTTCGCGGGACGGGCTCTCCGCGATCGTCCGTGACTTCGGACTTCTGGAATGATATGATGACAAAAGAAATGTTGCTCCGCGAGACGGACGTCTTCTTGCTCGATCTCGACGGGACCCTCTACCTCGACGAAACGCCCATCGGGAATGTTGCCCAAACCCTTCGCTCTTTGCGCCGTTTGGGGAAACGCCTCGTCTTTCTCACGAACAATTCCTCCAAAACGGAGAAAGAATACCGCCGAAAGCTCACCCGTATCGGCTTATTGGAGGAGGGGGACGTCGTCTATACTTCGGGCATGGCGACGGTCTCCTATTTGAAAAAACACCATGCGGGCAAGCGGGTATATCTGCTCGGCACGGAGGCGCTCCGCAACGAATTTTCCGCCGCGGGCATTGCGCTCGTCGAAGATTCGCCCGAAGTGTGCGTGCTTGCATATGACGTGGAACTCACGTTTGCCAAGATCAGGGCGTTCGACGCGTTTTTGAAGAGGGGGGCGGAGTTTCTTGCCACCCATCCCGACGATGTTTGCCCGACAAAGGACTTGCCCATGCCCGACGTCGGCTCCTTCCTCGCCATGTTCGAACGCTCCTCGGGGCGGAAGCCGTCCGTGATCGTCGGCAAACCGTTTACGCCCATGGGGGAGGAACTCGAAGCGCTCATGGGGGTCCCGCGGCGGAGAATGTGCATGGTGGGCGACCGTATGTATACCGATATCCGCTTTGCGGCGAACAACGGCATGCACAGCGTGTTGGTGCTCTCGGGCGAGACGACGAAACAGAGCATGAAATGGTTTCCCGATGTGCCCGATCTCGTGCTCGGGAACGTCAACGAAATTTTTTCCGAAACTGTTTGAACCCCCGCATACGGGTGTTATAATAATAAGAGCGGGACGCTCGGAGGAACATATGCAGGAAGTTACCTTACTTGAAACCTCGCCCGACCTCACGGTCGCGCTCGCAGGCGAGATCGACTCGAAGAATGCGGAAGAATTTTACAATACCGTGATCTCGGCTTACGAAAGGGAGCGCGCGGACCTCGTGTTCGATTGTGAAAAGCTCTCCTTTATCGATTCGACGACCCTCGGCACTTTCGTAAAAATTCTCAACCATGTCCGCACGGACGGGCACGGGCTCAGGCTCGTGAAGTTGCAGCCGGGCTGAAAAAGCTGTTTGTCATTTGCGCGCTCGATTCGATCATGGAGATAGAATGACCATGTTGCTGACGATGGAATTTCCGCTTGACCGCGGGATCATGACGACGGTGCGGCTCGCCGTGGGGGGAGTTTGCTCCCTCTTGGGATTCGGCATCGAAGCCGCCGAAGATTGCAAAGTGTGCGTAACGGAAGGGCTCCTTCTGCTCTTGCACGCGGGCTGCGGGCAGGCAAAACTCACCCTCTTGCGCGGGGACGGGCTTGAAGTCCGTCTGACGGGCGAGGGCGGCGCGCCTTCCGAAGAACGGTCGGCAGAAGAGGAGATCTCCGTCGCCCTTCTGACCGCGCTCGTCGAAGACCTCTCCGTGGAACGCGGGGAGCGCTGCGGGATCTCTTTCCGATTCAAGGGCGAATAATGGACGAGAAGGAACTCTTTGCGGCTTACCGCGCGAGCGGAGAGATCGCTCTGCGAAACAAGATCGTGGAGCAATATCTTCCCGTTGCGGCGATGATCGCAAAAAAATTTGTCGGCAGAGGGGTGGAATACGACGATCTCTACCAGATCGCGTCGCTCGCGCTCGTAAAGGGCGTCGAGCGGTTCGACGAGACGAAAGGGGTCAAATTTTCCACGTTCATCACGCCGACGATCGCGGGGGAGATCAAAAACTACTTCCGCGACCATTCCCGCCTCATCCATCTTCCGAGGCGGGTCTCCGAGTTGCGCTTTA
>CANRCY010000126.1 GCA_947629225.1 uncultured Clostridia bacterium
TACTCCTTCTCCCGCGGGAGAGGGCGGCTTCCCCGCGGGAGAAGGAGTACT
The DNA here is from genome assembly GCA_947629225.1 of uncultured Clostridia bacterium. Taxonomy (GTDB): domain Bacteria; phylum Bacillota; class Clostridia; order Christensenellales; family Borkfalkiaceae; genus Gallimonas. The sequence goes on from CANRCY010000126.1 coordinate 52, forward strand.
CTTCGCTTTGTTCGAGGGCGAGGTCGCGCAAAATTTCGCTCACGCCGTGCGCCTGTTCGGCGAGCAGGCGGCGTCCTTCCCGCGCGCTCTGCATTTCGCGCGCCGCCGCGCGGTAGCTTGCAAGCAGTTTGTTGCAGGCGAACAAAAGCCCCGCGGCATTTCCGCAATGCGCGCCCAATTCCCCCGGCAGGTCGACAAGGCTCACCTGTCCCTTGGCATAGCCGACGGCGATGAGCTTATCGAGCTCCTCCGCCACATGTTCCTTTTCGCAACGGAAGCGTCCCGGGCAATCCCTGCACAGGGTATTTTGGAGTTTTTCGCGGAGGAAGGGCACCGAGTTGTCCTCGGGCAGGTCGCCGAGGAATGCGCCCTCGATCTCGCGGAAAAGGGAAGAGACTTCGTACAGCCGCTCTCCCACGGCGCGGCGGTTGCGGTTGATCGCCACGCGGGGCAGGGCGTTTTCCCGATAGAAGAGCAAGCTCTTTTTCGCCTTGGCGTACAGCCGTTCGGGAAGACAGACGCAGAGCCCGCATGCAAGCACGCAGGGCAGAAGGGAAAGCACAATGGTCAGCCACCCTTCGTAGAACACTCCCGAAAGGAACATGGAAGCGAGATATGAGAGCAAAAAACCGAGGGCGGCGGCGATCTTTCCGTAGCCCGAGAGGAGCACGGCGGCGCATGCAAAAACGGCATACAGAGCGAGGGGGACGAGGCTCGCTTCCGTAAAGCAGAGGGGAAGGGAGAGGGCGATGGCAAAGGGCGCGGCGATCGCGTTTCGGAGCAGGACGCTCCCGAGCAGGAGCAGGGTGAGGGCGATACACGAAAAACCCACCCTTCCGAGCGCACCTCTCAGCCCAAGCCCGAGCGCCAGCCAGAGCAGAAGGACTTCGGCGAGCTGTCCCGAAGAGAGGCGGCAACGGAACACGCGGTGGAGAAGAGAGGCGAGCGCTCCTTCGCAAAAGGCGGAAAGGAGAAAGAGGAACACCGCGATCACGAGCTTTTGCAGAAGGGGAGAGAAGGGCATCAGCGCATAGCCCGTAAAGAGGAAGAGGAAGGGGAGCTGGGCGGCGGCGATGTAGAGAAGACGTTCGAGGCGCATGGTGCGCCCGAATTTTTTATAGAGGGTAAAGACGAGCAACAGAAACGCCGCCTGTACGGCGGCTGAGAGCGTCGCATAGGCGTTCACCGCGGCGGCGGACGCGACGAGGTAGCCCGCGCTCATGAGCAGAGGGTCAAAGCCCATGCCGAGGGCGGCATAATAGAGCGGAAAGGCGACGGGCTCCCTTTGCGGCAGGGCAAAATTCATCAAGATCATGGCGGCAAAGAGCGCGCAGTACTTCCCCGCCTTCTTCAACGAGAGCGCGGGGAGCTTGGGTTTGGGAAATTTCATAGGTCACCTCGGGGGTTTTTCTCCATTATAAAAAAAAGATACGCACGAGAATGCGGAGCTTGCGTCTTTGTTTGTCGAAGGAGGGGGGAATCTCCCCGCGCCCCGCGGAAAAAGCCCGAAAAAAATTCCCCGAAAATTTTTTCCGAAACGCTTGACAAATTCCCGATCTATGTTATAATAAAGCCAGAAAAGGAAAATAACAACCAAAAAATGTTACTTTCCAACAAGGAGACCACTCCAATGGACAGGAAAGCCTAAAAGAAGGAGTACACCTTACGAAAGAAGGACGGAAAAGTTCTGTATCGCAGGGAGACCGTTAAGGAGGTAAGGTCTTCAAAAAGCATCATAACGGGAGGTACAGTCGTTATGAAAAATCCGAGGTACTCGAAGATCGGGTAGAAGGAGGAAACGCCAATGTACTGTTTTTCCGAAGGGGCAGAAAAGTAAATCCGCGCAACAAGGAGAATGCGGCAAGCAAGAGGACCGCAAAGGGATGATCCCCACAGACAGACGGATTTGCTTCGCGGAGAGGACGGAAAAAGATTTCCGCGGAAGACCCCGCCACAACTGAATCGGAAAACGACCCTCCGCACGGTGTGCGGAGGGTCTTTCCGTCTGTTCCGCGTTCCGCCGCGGTCACTTCATCGACTGCACGCTCGTCTCGAACTTTGGTTGCACTGCGTCGAGCAAATAGTCCTTCCATTCGCGGTATTTCTTCAACGAACTGCGGTACAGGCTCTTTTTGAGTTCGAGAACGTCGCAACCCGTCTGCTTCAAGTTCTGCCAAAGCCCTTCGAGATACCCTTTCAGTACCTCGTTCGCGTTTTTCAGGATTTCCTCCGAGACCTCGTCCGAAGAGATGTCCTCGATGGGCGCGGTCGTTCCGCGGCAACACAGGCGGCAAGTGACGTCTACCGCAAGGGTCGCCGTGGGCGCGCCCTTCATGTCGAGCTTCGTCCCGCCGCCGTTCCGCACGATCGTCAGGGTGACGGGCTGCCCGTTCTCCTCGGCAGGGAAGGTCCCCGCAAACACGTTTCCCTGCAACAGCGAGAGGGCGAGGGTCTGTTCCGCGGGGAGCTTGCCCACCATCTTCCCCTCCGAAAAGAGCGCGGTCTCTTCTGCGGTGTAAATTTGCTCCTCGCTCCCGCCCGAAGACCCCGAGCCGCCGCCCGAACCGCCCGAAGAGCCGCTTCCGCCGCTGTCTCCCCCCGCGCTCGCTCCCTTTTGGGGGGACATTTTGAGGTAGGGCAAATAGCTTGCCTTGCTCACGCCGTAGTAGCCGATGGCGAAGTCTTTCAAGGTATTGGGGAGCACCTTGCCCGACTTTTCCGCCGCGTCCGAAAGGAGTTTTTCAACGGCGAGCGACGAGGCGTCGTCGATCGCGCTCTGCGAGGTGATGAGCTCCTCCGCCTTTCCTTCGCATACGGCGAGAAGGCAGTTGTCGGGCATGTACTCGTTTCGCAGAAAATAGTTGAGGTAGGAGATCGCGTCTTCCTTTACCGCCTCTTCCCCCAAAAGAATGAGGTCGCAAAAGACGAGTTTGGGCACCCAGCCCGTTTTGCCGAAAAGGGCGGTGATGCAGTCCGAGACCGTCTTTCCCTCGGTCGTGATGTTCACGCTCGAAGTCCCGCCCTGCGCGCGGTCTGCCCCCTTGGGCACGGCGATCTGCGAGGTGACGGAAAAGCCGTTTTCCGACTTGTCGATCCCCGCCGCCAAAATGATCGCCGTCTTCTGCACGTCCACGAGCCCGAAGTCGTTGGAGAAGAAGGAAAAGAGGATGACGGCGAGCAGGATGAGATAGAACTTCATCGGTACCGTTTTGAAAAAATTACGCGCTTTCACGGGGTTTCTCCTTTCTCAGCAAGAGCAGTAGGGGCGGCAACAGCAGGGTAAAGGCGGGGAAGAGCCAGAACGCCTGTTCGGAGACCGCCCGCATCACTTCTCCGAAGCGGAAATCCATCAGCCAAACGAGCAAAAACCAGAGGGCGGAAAAGAGGACGGAGAGGGAAACGGGCAGATATTTTTTGCGCCCGAACGCCTGCAACACGCCCTCTACCGCGCAGGCTAAGGGCAGTGCGGTGTAGAACGCCGTCACGAGGGAGAGCAGGAAGATGAACAGATAATCCACTCTTCCGAGCACGGTAAAGCCCGAGAAGTATTTGCTCGTCTTGGTAAAGGCGAACAGCTGGTTGAGCGCCGTCCCCTCGAAAGTGCCGTAAAAGGTCATCAGAAAGAAGACGGCGGCAAGCCCTCCCCCAAAGGTGCAGAGCGCGCCCTTCCATGCCGTTCCCTTGCGGGCTTCGAGCTTTCCGAGCAACATCAAAAGGATCGCGGGGTCGAAGAACCATGCAAACGAATAGGCGGCGCCCCGCAGAATTCCCTTCACGCCCGAAGCGCCCACGGGCAGGATCGCGCCGTAGTCGGCAGTTCCCGCCGAAAAGAGGATCACGCCCGCAATCCCCGCGATGGCGATGGGGGCGAGCAGGTCGAAAATCCGCCCGAAACTTGCGATGGGTTTACTGCACAGATATGCGGCAAAGAGGAAGAAGGGGGCAAACGAGAGGAGAGAGGGCAATGTGTCATAGAAAACGCCCTGCACGAAGAGCTTTTGTTCGAGGACGGGCAAAAAGCCCGCATACAGCAGGAACGCGCTCACGACAAGGACGAGGATTTTGCCGACGATCTTGCCGAAGGTCCCCGAAAGAAGTTCGTAGAGGGTCATTTTGCGCTTTGCGAGCAGCAGAACGCAGAAGACCGCGGCGGCTTCCGCGGCGAATTGGAAGAGGGCGGGGAGCCACAGGTCGTTTCCGCTGTAACCCGCAAGCCGCGCGGGCATTACCACGAGCTTTCCCACGGGCGCAATGCAGGCGAGGAAGAAAAAGAGTTGCCGTTCGGAAATTTTATTCATGGCGGAGCCTCCGTTTGTTCTTGCTCTTCAACGTGCGCGGGCGGGTCTCGAGGGAGCCGAGGTTGTACTTTACGATGCTGTCGCGCAGATCTCTCCCGATCATGGGGGAGTAGGGCGCGAGGACGGGCGTGCCGAAGTTTTCCGCCGTCACGAGGTAGAAGAGGAGAAACGCCGTCGCGAGAATGATGCCGTACGTTCCCACGCTCCCCGCAACGAGGAGCATGACGAGGCGCACCACGCTCGTCTGTTCGATGAGGTTGGGCACGGCGTACAGCCCGATCCCGCTGAAC
>CANRCY010000127.1 GCA_947629225.1 uncultured Clostridia bacterium
TACCCGTCGTCTATTGCCCCGTCTGCGGCACCGTGCCCGTTCCCGAAAAGGACCTGCCCGTGCGCCTTCCCTATGACGTTGAATTCCGTCCCGACGGAAAGTCCCCTCTTGCAAAGCATGAAAAGTTCATGCACACCGTCTGCCCCGTCTGCGGCGGCGAGGCGACCCGCGAGGCAGACACCCTCGATACCTTTGTTTGTTCGAGCTGGTACTTCCTGCGCTATGCGGACGCGGAGAACGACCGCGAGCCCTTCGGCCGCGAGGAGGTGGACAGACTGCTCCCCGTGGACACTTATGTCGGCGGCGCGGAGCACGCCTGCATGCACCTCTTGTATGCCCGCTTCTTCACGAAAGCCCTCCACGACATGGGATATCTCGACTTCGACGAGCCCTTCCTCCGCCTTGTGCACCAGGGAGTGATCTTGGGCCCCGACGGCAACCGCATGAGCAAGAGCCATGGAAACATCGTCTCTCCCGACGAGTATGTGGAGACCTACGGCGCGGACGCCTTCCGCCTTTATCTCATGTTCGGCTTCTCCTATACCGAGGGCGGACCGTGGAGCGATGACGGCATCAAGGCGATCGCCCGCTTTATGGAGCGCGTTGAGAAGATCGTGCTCAAAGTGCGCGACTATCCCTCGGGAGGCGGCATGCTCGGTCCCGATGAAAAGAAACTCAACTACGCCCGCCACTATGCGATCAGCCGCGTGACGAGGGATATGGACGAGTTCTCCTTCAATACGGCGGTGGCGCGGCTTATGGAGCTCGTCAATGCCATCTATAAATACGACGGTCTCGCCGAGAAGAATTATACTCTGCTCAAAAATACGGTGAAGGACCTGATCCTTCTCATGGCGCCCTGCGCCCCCCATTTTTGCGAAGAACTTTGGGAACAAATGGGCGGCAAGGGATTTGTCTTCGAGCAGTCCTACCCGAAGGAAGACCCCAATGCGCTCGTGCTCGACGAGACGGAGTACGCCGTCCAGATCAATTCGAAGATCGTCTGCAAGACGATGATCGAAAACGGGCTCGGCAAGGAAGAGATCGGCGAACTTGTTCTCGGCTTGCCCGAAGTGCAGGAAAAACTCGCGGGCAAACAGCCCGTCAAAACCGTGGTCGTCCCCGGGCGGCTCGTCAACCTGATCGTCGGCTGACGGTTCTGAAAAATACGTTGCCCCGCCGCATGCTTGCGGCGGGGCTGTCTTTTACACATCTTTTACACAATGGTTTTGTATCGGGTCCCCCATGCTTCCATGGCGTCCCAGATCGGGCTGAGGGAGGCGCCGAGCGGGGAAAGAGAATATTCGACGCGCGGCGGTGTCTCCGCAAACGCCTCGCGGACGATGAGCCCGTCCTCTTCCAACGCGTGAAGGTTGTCGGCAAGCGATTTCTTGCTGATCGGAATGCTCTTCAACAGTTCCGAAAAACGCCGCGGTGATTCGAGCAGATCGCGGATAATGAGCATTTTCCACTTGTTCCCGATCAGCCGCACCGTGGTGGCAACGGGGCATTCGGGCAGTTCGTCTTTCGTCAGCATGGTTTCCCCTCCGCAGAAAGTATAGCATGTTTTCCGTCTCTGTTCAAGAAAATCGGGAAAAATTTTTCGGTAAAAAATTTGTAACCTTTGCGCTTTTCGCAAAAATCGGTATATAATACGAAATAGAAAAAATCGGAGGTAAGATCAAAATGAAAAATTACGACAAAACGACAGTGACGGCAGGCGCGCGCACGGAGCTCCACGATACGCTCCGTCTGACGGGCGCGGAGATCAGCGTGAACACTCTCCCCGCAGGGGCGGGCGTTCCCTTTGTGCATGCGCACAAACAGAACGAGGAGATCTATGCCATTCTCGGCGGAAAGGGCAAAGCCGTGATCGACGGCGAAACGGTGCAACTCGCCGCGGGCGACTGGCTGCGCATCTCCCCTGCCGCAAAGAGACAGTTCTTTGCCGCAGCCGACGAAGAGCTCAAATATATCTGCATTCAGGTAAAAGAGAATTCGCTCGAAGGCTATACCGCATCCGACGCGCTCCTTTGAGGTATGGAAACCGAACGCGCCATTGTGTTGCGTACGCTCGCACAAGCGGATGCGGTCGTGATCGGAGCGGGTGCGGGGCTTTCTTCGGCGGCGGGATTTGAATATTCGGGGCGACGCTTTCAAGCTCATTTTGCCGACTTCGAGGCAAAATACGGCTTCCACGATATGTATTCGGGCGGGTTTTATCCCTATCAAACGCTCGAAGAATATTGGGCGTATTGGTCGCGGTATATCTTTATCAACCGTTACGAAGCCCCGCCGAATCCCGTCTACGAACGGTTGTACGAACTCGTCAAGGACAAAAACTATTTTGTCATCACGACCAACGTCGACCATTGCTTTCAGCGTGCGGGCTTTTCCAAAGAACGGCTTTTTTATACGCAGGGCGACTACGGACTGTTACAGTGTTCGGTCCACTGCCATGAAGAGACCTATGATAACGAAGCGCTCGTCCGCCGCATGGTAAAAGAGCAAAAGGATATGCGCATTCCGACCGACCTCATTCCACGCTGTCCGCGTTGCGGCAAGCCGATGACCATGAATCTGAGGAGCGATGACAGCTTCGTGGAAGATGAGGGCTGGCACATTGCATGCGAACGCTACCGCGCGTTTCTCGCCGAAAACGCCCGAAAACGAACCGTGTATTTCGAGCTTGGCGTCGGATGGAATACCCCCGCGATCATCAAATATCCCTTTTGGAGACTTACGCAACAAAATCCGAGAGCGACTTATCTCTGCGTCAATCCGAAGGCAGTCTGCCCCGAGGAGATCGAGGATCGTTCGGTCTTGCTTAAAACGGATATTTCACAGCTTTTATGAGAAAAAACCCTCTTTCGAGGGTTTTTTCTGTATATTATGTGTGACATAATACTATGCTAAATGCCTTATTTATAAATTTCGTTGTAAATATGGCGGGCATAAACGGCGGCAACGTTACAATTTGTCACCTTTTCGAGGGTGCCGAAGAAGGCGTTGGAATTGACTTCGCATATAAGGTACCCCTCTCTTCCGTACAGCAGATCGACGCCGCAATAATCGAGTTTGAGCCGCTTTGAGACGGCTTCGCACAGCGCTTTCGCGCTTTCGTCCACTTGCGCTTTTTCCCCTCTTCCGCCGAGTTCCGCATTCGAGCGGAAGTCGGTTTCCGACGTTCTGCGCATGGCGGCGACGACTTTCCCCCCAATTACGATGACGCGGAGGTCGCGTCCCGCGCTCTCTCCGATAAATTTTTGGTACAGGTGCGGCTTGGGCAAGAGACGGCGGGAGAGCACGAGCAGTTCGCTCCTGTCCTTTGCCAGAGAAACCTGTTTCCCGAGCGAGCCGAAGCATTCCTTTACGACGAGCGGATAGCCGAGCGCTTCGGCTTCCCCGAGCAGATCCCCGCTCGGCTCTTCTCCCTCGGCATAGCAGAGGAGCGAAGAGACCGTTTTCGGCTGCGGGAAGCCTTCGAGGGCGAGGTACGTGAGCATTTTATCGTCGCAAATTTCGATGCTCTCCGCGCGGTTGAACAGCCTGAATTTCCGTTCGAGTTGCCGCGCCATGTATTTATCTTTGTCGAGATATACGCAAAAATCCCCCTCTTTTTCGAGCAATTTGGGGGAATTGCGCACGATCTCCGTCTTCACGCCGAGAAGAGCGAGCTCCTCGGCAATGCGCTTCGGCTGGTTAAGCTCGTGCGGCGAGGCGGTATAGGCGTTGACGACGATAAAGGCTTTCTTCATAGAAAAAAGCGGAGCTTTGCGCTCCGCGGAATTCAGGATATGACGCGAAGCACCGCTTCGGATTTTGCAATTCCCGTAGAGTCGATCTTCGCGATCGCGTTCTTGATCGCGAGTTCGTGCGTTTCGTGGGTGACGATGACGATGGTCGCCGCGTCTTCCTCGGGCGTCTGAAAGAGCTCAAGAATGGAGATGTTGTATTTCCCGAAGATCGCCGCGATCTTCGAAAGGACGCCCGTCTTGTCGGTGGCAGTGAGCCTGATGTAATATGCGCTGTTGAAATCGGTGACGAATTTCGTGTCTTTCTCCGCGTTGGAGTTGTTTTTGAAGGTAGAATACCGCGGTTCGGGGCGGGACGCGGCATAGAGAATATCGCTCACGATGGCGCTCCCCGTCGGAAGATCGCCCGCGCCTCTGCCGTAGAGCATGAGCTCCCCTACCGAATCGCCCGTCAAAAATACGGCGTTAAAGCTCCCCGAAACGGAAGCGAGCGGGTGCTCCTTTTTGACGAAAGCAGGGTGCACGCGAACCTCGATGCCGCTTTCCGACTGTTTTGCGATCGCAAGCAGTTTCAGACGGTAGCCGAGCGTCTTGCCGCGGGCAATGTCCTCCGAGGTAACGTTCGTAATCCCCTCGCGCAACACTTTGGTATAGGGAATTTTCGTGTGGAAGGCGATCGACGAGAGAATGGAGAGCTTATATGCCGCGTCAAAGCCTTCAACGTCCGCGTCGGGATCGGCTTCGGCATAGCCGAGCCGTTGCGCTTCGCGCAGAGCGTCGGCGTAAGAGGTCCCCTCTTCCGTCATTTTGGTGAGAATGTAGTTGGTCGTCCCGTTGATGATCCCGATCATGGAGAGGATCTTGTTCGATTGC
>CANRCY010000128.1 GCA_947629225.1 uncultured Clostridia bacterium
GTTCGCAGCCCACTGGGCTGTCGAACAGAAGTTGCGCCGCTCCACCTGCGATGTGTCCCGAACCCCGCAGCGCTTTTGCAAACTCTTGCGCTTTCACCTCCTGCGCCGCCGCAAAGCGAAAGTCCATCGCAACCCAATAAGGGCGGCGCTCGAATATTCAAACCTCGCTGCCTTGCTTGGGTGAGTTTCGTCATCCCCACCCCTTTGCTATTCCCCCCCTAAGGAGACAGCAAGTTTTTAGGAATTGGTCGCCGCACCCGAACCCACGCGACTTTCGCGTGCTTTTTTTAGACAATCAAATAGACAATCAAAAAGTCCTGTTCTTACGCGCATTAGGCATTTATAATTTGCTACAATGTGCCACAGCTTTTTCTGCCGTTTTTCCCGCTTTTGGCGCCTAAAAAAGATATATTCCTTGCCCTTGCTCTCGTCGATCTCCGCAAAAAACGTCGGCGCTGGGCGGAGAGGTTTACGATCTCTCCGATTTTATTTTCGCTCGTGTCGTGGTCAAGTTTAAAGAGCGTTTGGCTCGTTCTTCCCGCCGCATGGATATTGCATGCGGGGACTTTGTAATTTCCTCGCTTCAATCGTTCTTTCAGACTGCGGACAACATCATCGCGGAAATTGATATACAGTTCGCTGTCCTCGAAGTCCGAGCATTTGAACATGAGCGTTTGCGTATTCTTCGTATGCGCGGTAAGTTTTCCGTCCTCGATCTCCACGGATATATGAAAAGACAACGGATTTCCGTTGCCTTTTCGTCTTTCATAAGGAGAAAAATATATGTTCAGTCATCTTTCAACCTGTCACATCGTTCGTCTCGATTTTGCTTACGCCGCTCAGCGGGCGCACCGTGACGCTACCCGTCCAGATCGTTTTCTCGCCGCGGGAGACGGAGACGGAAACCGTAACCGTATCCCCTTCGTCATCCGCCACGAACATCAGGCTTTTCACTTTCAGGTTGCCGTAAGAGACGCCCGAAAAGAGCGGCTTGCCGTCCAACACCTCTCCCTCAGCTCCATCGACCGGTTGACCGAGGATGATCATCCCCTCGTCGTCGATGCCGAGCCTGTAGTCCGTGTTATTCTCATCGATCGCGATTACAATCTCACAAGTTTCATCCGTCGTTTCGGCTATTTCGACCGAATACGCAACGCGGAGCACCCCCTGGATGTTCTCGAGCGCCTCAGTGCCGAGGATCTCGGCTTGCGAGATATCCTGCATGACGCTCGTTGTGCTCAGCACCGCCGACGTCATGACCGACACCATGATCGACACCAACCCGAGGAGCAAGACGGAGATGAGCATTTCCGCAAGCGTAAACCCTCTCTTTGCGCGGAGCTTTTTCATGGCGTGTCTCCTGCCCCAGGATCCGGAGTCGCGGTGGGTTTTTCTCCGTAAGCGGACATCCCGTCATGGGTAAAGAATTCGACTTGCACATCGGAACCCCCTTCTCCGCTCGTGGGATGATAATGCACAGTAACGTCCTCCGTGCTATCTTCCGCGTTTTCGATCATCTTTTCGAGCTTTTCCACGGATTCGTAAAACTGCTTATCCTGCTTTTGGGCGGCAAGGTCGATGTTCATCGTAGCGAAGTACATGGTGGCGAACATAGCCGCGGAGAGCGCGATGATGAGGAGCGCGACGAGGATCTCCGCAAGCGTTTCGCCCCGCCTATTCCAATGTTGTTTTTTTATCGTTTTGATCATGTTTCCTCCCCTCCCGTCAATAATTCGTTCATAAAGGTCACATTATCTACGTCAAATTTCAGCGTTCTGTAATAAGTACCGCCTGTTTCGGTCCAATTACCAGCTCCCTCTTTCTCAAAGGACGCTGCGACCCTCATCGTCATCTGATAGTTTTTGCTTTCCCCATTTTTGACATAGAATTGGAAAAAGAAATCGCTGCCCTGCACAAGGAGGATGACATGTACCGTTCCCATCTCCGCATGGTCGTTTACCGTGAGGTCGAACTCAACTTGCAAGAAGACTCCCCCCTGTTCAAGTGCAAACTTTTTCAGCACATCATTCTGGAAGTTCAAATCGGCAAAGAAGAGCCCGAGATCCGTAAGATTCGTGTTATCGATTTCGATATCATCTGTCGACGTGGGTGCTTTACCGCTGGAGCTGAATTCTACCTCTGCTTGTTCCAACTTGTTCAGGATGAGTTTTGCTGCGGAGGCGACGGAGAGATACGCCTGCTGATCCTCTTTTTCGTGCGTGTATCTTCCCGCGTTAGACGCCGCCATTGTGAGCACGAGCGTCCCCGAGAGTGCGGCGAGGAAAAAGACCAAGAGCGCAATGAGCACCGACGCGCCGCGGCGGAAACGAGCTATGCTGCTTAAACCGTGTTTCATACTTTCCTCCTTGTTTCTCATCCGTTTTCCCCATTGGCTTTCACATGGAGGCCGCTCTCTTTGTTCCATGTGATTTCTACTTTCTTTTCAGTCCCCGTATTCTCCTTGGTCGGCATGGGCAGCGTAATGGTACGATATCCGATCGCGGTCTCGAATTGATCTTTGTCGACGGTGATGTTTGCATAGCTAAGATTTGTCCTATTGCCATTTGCATCCAAGTTAAAGACTTCGACTTTGTCGTCCTTCTTACCTATGTTATATTTGTCATTCTCTAACCCCTCCTGGACGGTGATATAATACTTTACATTCGCTCCCTCGTCGGGATTAAACTCCGGAAGCAGATAGAACCCGTAGTAATCCCACATGAGCCGGGTGATGTTCTTCTCGTCGATTCCGGGGTGAAAACTGCTACCTTTGAGGGGATCGTAGCTCGAATCATAGTATTTGGCGCTCGCAAAGCTGATGTTTCCATTCTCACAGGTGATCTTTGTTGCGCCGTATACGCTCCCATTTTTGTCTATGCCTTGGCCGTAGTGTAAGCTCCCCGCATCGTCTGCGGCATTCTCTGCCCAATAGTAGCTCTTCTTATTCTCTGTGTCTATGAGCGTCGCGCCGTCGCTGTCCAGCGTGTTTCCGCCTATCGTGATCGTTTTCTCACTCAGCTCGATCTTCTGATCCTTCGTCGTGACCGTGCCGGCATCGATGTTCTTTGCATACATATTGTACGGATTCTTGAAATAGGCGACATAGTAACCATCGAATGTCGTACTCAACGTCGTAGAGATCTCTTCATCTTTCTCAGCCGCAGTGTCATACGCCTGAATCCAATTTCCCCAGAAATCGGTGTTGCCTTTGGGCATGGGGAATGGATAGGATTCCTCATTCGTTGTCTCCCCATTCGTTGTCTCCCCATTCGTTGTCTCCCCATAAGTATGCTCAAACTCCAAATATTTCCAAGTTTTTTTTGTCTCGCCTTCCTTTACCCACTCGTCTTTCAGAGCGCCGGTCCCGGGCGTCGACAGTTTGTCGGTGAGCGTCTTCGACGAACATGCGACGCCGCAACTTCCCTCTTGCAGCGAGAAGACGTTGCTGTGGTTCGTAGCAGAAAAGCGCGCCACGACGTTTGCCGTTATGGGGAGATCGAACTGCGTGGGGTAGAGGTAGTAGTTCGCTTCATCGCCCTCGAATGTGCCGTAGGCGACGGGCGGCACGATCTGCCAATTCACCGCGGAATAGCAGTCGGAGACATCGACGGGCAGTCCTGTGCCACCCACACCCTTTGGAGAACCGGCGGCATTTTTCGCGATGAGCGCGATGAGCCCGCCGCCGACGCGCACCGTGTGCTGAATGACGCCCGCAGCGAAGCTGTCTTCGATATGCAGATTGCCCGTTACTGCGCCTCCTTTGAACTTGCCATTTTTTGGGAAATTCGCAGCGAACTGCCAATTATGAGAATTGCTGTCCTTGACGTCGTCGGCGCCGACGGCTCCTACAAGCCCGCCCGCATAGTAGCCCGAGAGCTGGCTCGAGGCATAGCTGTTTGTGATCTGCACATCGCCCACCGTAGCCCCTATGAGTCCGCCCGCAACGAAGCACTCCCCGGCGTTATAAAGGGTTTCCGGACCGAGAAGCGTTGACGCGGCGCAGTTTTCAAACGTTGTAGCGGCCTTGGTGCTTTTCTCGTCCCGCCAGCTGTCCGCGTCGTAATATGTTTGTACCGTCGAGCCTCCGATCGCGACGCCGACGAGCCCGCCGACGACGCCCCCCGTAATACGGTAGTAGGTAATAGGAGAGTAGGACGATGTACCATTGTCGTTGTTGTACGACATCAGAGTTTGAGCGGGATCGATATAGGCGCGAACGTTTGTGAACGTGCAGTTTACGGCGACGGCGGCGAGCGCCCCCGACGCCACACTGCCCCAACCTACGGAAGGGATCAGTTTATCAACACTCTCTCCCAAAACTGTTCTCGAATAGTTGTTTCTCCACACCTTGGGGTTGACGATATCGAGATATTCGAACGTGCAGTTTTCCGCATAGGCAAACAGCCCCCCGGGTTGAGGGCTTTGACCGGCGAACGGAACGCTGACGATCTTATAGGACCCGCCGCCCATAGAACTCGGCTTTTTTCCCGAGAGTGTGAATTTTTCTTTGTTCCGGAAATAGTTTATATCGACGGTGGCGGTATCAAAGTCGGCGCTATATTCCCAACTCAGCCCGCTGACCTTGGTCTTCAACGTGTTATGCACCTTGACGATCTTATTATAGAGC
>CANRCY010000129.1 GCA_947629225.1 uncultured Clostridia bacterium
TATCCCGTCACCATCCGTTTCCTCGATCCTCCGCTCCATGAGTTCGTTCCCACCGAGGAAGAGGACATCAAGGCGCTCGCAAAGGCGCAGGGCAAGACGGTCGCACAGATCAAGCAGATCATCTCCGATCTGCACGAGTTCAACCCCATGATGGGTCACCGCGGATGCCGTCTCACCGTCACCTATCCCGAGATCGCCGTCATGCAGACGAAGGCGGTCATCAAAGCGGCTCTCGCCGTGCAGAAGAGGGGCGTAAAAGTCATTCCCGAGATCATGATCCCGCTCACGGGCGAAGTCAAGGAAATGAAGTTTGTCAAGGACATCGTCGTAAAGACGGCGGACGAAGTCATCAAGGCGGCGGGGGCACAGCTCCACTATGAAGTCGGCACGATGATCGAGATCCCGCGCGCCGCGCTCACCGCGGACGAGATCGCAAAAGAGGCGGAATTCTTCTGCTTCGGCACGAACGACCTCACGCAGATGACCTTCGGCTTCTCCCGCGACGATGCAGGTAAGTTCCTGCCCGCATACTATGCGAACAAGATCTACGAGAGCGACCCGTTCGCGAGATTGGATACGGTCGGCGTAGGCAAGCTGATGAAGATGGCAGTCGACCTCGGCAAGAGCACCCGCAAAGAGCTCCACTGCGGCATTTGCGGCGAGCACGGCGGCGATCCTTCGTCCATCGAGTTCTGCCACAACATCGGGCTCACATATGTTTCCTGCTCGCCGTACAGAGTTCCGATTGCGCGTCTCGCGGCAGCACAGGCGAATATCAAGAATCCCAGGAAGTAAGTTCACGAATTTCTTTATAGAACACAACAGCGCACCCGTTTGGGTGCGCTGTTCCTAAATATGCGGGCAAAGAAATTCCGTGAGGGGTAAAGTCTCTGATTTCATGTAACGTTATCGCCCGCGCCCGCTCTGCCTTGCACAGACAACAAGCCGCAGGGATGCGGCGAATTGTGTCCCGCAGCGCAAAATGGCGATTTTGCTCGCGGAGAGAATTGTGACAAAAAAGATTTGGCGCCGCGGCTTTGCCGCGGCGCCTTTTATGCTTCTTGCCTCCCCCCAACTTGTTTGGGGGGAGGGTAGGGAAGGGGGTACCTTATTTTACCTATAACAAACGCTCTTGGAAAAACATCCGAGAGCGTTTAATTTAATCCCTTTTTTATAATATTGTTGAGATGTTTCGACTTCACTTCGTTCCGCTCAACATGACGTTTTAGAATTGTCCCTTAGGCGGAATTTATTTTTCTCCAATCACTGCGCGGAGCAGGGTTTCCCTGCGGTAGCGCACCCAATTTGCCGCATACGTACGGCTTATTGTCCGTCAGGGCGATAAAGAGGGCAAGCAGGTTAAACCGCCGGCGCCCATTTCTTCACGGAAAAAGATTTTGCAAAGCAAAAGATTTTTCGTGAACTCAATCGCTATTCATCAAATCGCATGCCTTGGTGAGCCAGCCCGAGACGGGGAACGCCGCGAGAATGACGACGAGAATGTACAGGATCTGCGGCAGATTGAAGTTCGCCTCGCTCCAACCTTTCAGGACGAACTCGCTCAGAACGGGGATACTCAGCACGATGATACACACCGCGAGGCAGGAGCCGTACAAGATCGAGCGCAACAGGTTGAGCGGTTGCAACACGCGGTAGAGCATGACAATGCCGCCGAAGGTGACCGCCAAGATCAAGAGCTCTTTGAAGTTCTCCCCAAAGCCGTACCCTTCAGGCAAATACTGTTTCGCAAAGTAGACGGAGAGCACCGAAAGGATCAAGGTGATTGCCCCGGGGATACTTCGCGAGAGCACATACAAAATAAATTTCCCTTTCACGCGGCTGTTGTTGGGTTGCAGGGAGATGACGAAAGAGGGGAGCGCCGCAACAAAGAATTCGAACAGAATGAGGTTGTTGGTCGTAAAGAAGTATTGCTCCCGCATGATGACGCAGATGACGGCGAGGAGGGTGATGAACAGCGTCTTCATGATGTAGAGGGAGGCGCTGTTTTTGATGTTGTTGATGACCCGCCGCCCCTCGTTGACGACCGCGTTGAGGTTCATAAAGTTGTTGTTCATGAGCACCAGATGGCTCACGTTGCGCGCCGCTTCACTGCCCGAGGCGACCGAAATGGCGCAGTCTGCTTCCTTTAAGGCGAGAATGTCGTTTACGCCGTCGCCCGTCATGGCGACCGTGTTTCCCTCCCGCTTAATGGCGCGGACGAGAATGGCTTTCTGTTCGGGCGTCACTCTGCCGAATACGGTGTAATCGTTGGCGACGTTTTCCACCTCGATGTCGGTGAGCCCGTCGAGAGAGATGTACTTGTTGGCGTTCGCAACGCCCACGCGGCGCGCCACTTCCGCAACGGTGACGGGATTGTCGCC
This sequence comes from uncultured Clostridia bacterium, assembly GCA_947629225.1. GTDB lineage: Bacteria > Bacillota > Clostridia > Christensenellales > Borkfalkiaceae > Gallimonas. Next base: position 2,382 of record CANRCY010000129.1, read on the forward strand.
CGAGATGATGCGGATATCGACGTCGTTTTCTTTGAAGGCTTTGATCGTTTCGACCGCTTCGGGACGGATGTTGTCGGCAAGCGTGATGAGCGCCATGGGGCGGAAAGGACCGGGCAAACGGTCTCCCGTGATCTGCCCCTGTGCATAGGCGAGGACGAGCACCCTCAGCCCCATCTGCGCGTACTGCTTTACGATGCGCTCCACGCGGGGAGGCATGGGGCGGAGCACAAACTCTGGCGCGCCGAACACAAACGTGCCTTCGTCGCCGAAGGAGACGGCGGAGAGCTTGCGTTTGGAAGAGAAGGGCACGATCGCCGTCGGTTGCATGGCGTTCGAATGCCCGAACCGCTCTTGGAGGGCGATCGAGGTCTGGTTGTTGTCGTCGAGGGCGGTCAGCATACTGCCCATGATCTCTTCCACCGAGTGTTCGGTATAATTGGCAATAATCATGCAGTCGCTCACCGTCATTCTGCCGTCCGTAATGGTGCCCGTCTTATCAAGGCACAGAACGTTCACGCGGGCAAGCATTTCGAGGGAGTTCATATCCTGCACGAGGGTCTGCTTTTTGGCGAGCCGCCGTACGCCCACCGCCATGGCGAGGGAAGTAAGCAGCAGCAGTCCCGAGGGGATCATGCCGATGATGACTGCGCCCGTCGATTGAATGGAATGGGCGATCTTTTCCCAATCGAGCTCGGAATAGGGGATGCCGTAGCTTTTGAGGTTGGTCCACAAAATCAGGGCGGAGACGGCGGGAATGAGCACGCCGATCACGCGGATGAACAGGCGGATGGAGTTCATGATCTCCGACTTCGGGCGTTTGTACTTTTTCGCGCGGGAAGTGAGTTGGTTGAGATAGGTATTTCTGCCCACTTTGTCGGCGCGGACGAAGCAGCTCCCGCTCGAAACGAAGGAGCCCGCATAGAGGGTGTCTCCCTCCTGTTTTTTGACGGCGGCAGACTCGCCCGTGAGAAGGCTCTCGTTGAGCTCGGCATTTCCCTGCAAGAGGATGCAGTCGGCGGGGACTTGCTGTCCCGCTTCGAGCAGAAGAATGTCGTCGAGGACGATCTCTTTGACGGGGATTTCCTTTTTGACCCCGCCCCGTATCGCCTTTACCGTCGCCGAGATCAGGACGGCGAGTTTGTCGATCTGCCGTTTGGCGAGGATCTCCTGTACGATACCGATGACGAGGTTGGCGGTAAAGATGAGGACGAAGAGGAATTGGGAAATGTCCGCGCCCGCAATGGCGAGCGCCACTGCGACGGCGACGCACAGGAAGTTGAATACGGTGCAGATGTTGCCGATGAGGATCGCCGCATACGACTTCGAGTATTTTTTATTGACGTCGTTAAAGAGGTATTGGTTGTTCCGCTTTTCCACCTGCTCGTCGGTGAGCCCTTCTTCGATCGAGGGGGTAAACCGTTCGACTTCCGCGCCCGTGGGGATATTTTTCGCGCGGCGGAACTTGCGCATGAGCCTGCGCCGTTCCTTCTGCGATTCGGTATTCACCCAACTGCTGCGGTCGAGAAGGTGGGAAAAGAAAGTGCGCGTGCGCGAAACGGGGGAGACAGCCGTTGTCTTGGGTTCGTCGGGGACGGACGCCTGCACGTCTGTCTTTTTTTGCGCGGCGGAACTTTTTGCTCCTGCCGCGATTTTTGCGGGTTTTTGCGCCGTAGGCTCTTTTCCTGCAGAGCCCGTTTTGTCCGACGGTGTTTTCATAGAAGCCTCGCAAATCTGAATTTATCCTTATTATACACGCATGCGCGCCAAATGTCAATCATTAAGAAATGGTTGAATTTCCTTGCAATCATGCCCGAAATGATGTATAATAAAAAGGTAAACCCAAAGAGGTATCATTATGATAGACATTGCTTTGATCCGCAACAATCCCGATCTCGTGCGGGAAAACATCAAAAAGAAGTTTCAGGATAGAAAACTGCCCCTCGTAGACGAGGCGATCGCGCTCGACGCAAAAAAACGCGCCCTTCAACAGGAAGGGGACCTTCTGCGCGCCTCCCGCAATACCCTCTCCAAACAGATCGGTCAGCTCATGCGGGAGAAAAAGACGGAGGAAGCGGAAAAAATCAAGGCGCAGGTGAGCGCAAACGCTGCCCGCCTTGCCGAGATCGAACAAGAGGAGCCCGAAGTTTCCGAACAGCTCAAAAAGGTGATGATGAGCATTCCCAACATCATCTCGCCC
>CANRCY010000130.1 GCA_947629225.1 uncultured Clostridia bacterium
GCAGCTTCAGCGCGTAGTCGCCCCGGCCCGCGCGGATGCGCACGCGCCCGTCCTCCGGGTAGCGCGTCTCCACGGACAGCCGCACGCGCCGTCTGCCCACGTCCAGCTCCACCTCGGACTGGGCGTACAGGTGAATCATCACGGCGGCGTCCGAGGACGCGTAGCAGTACTGGGACAGCGACGACAGCAGCCGCGCCAGATTGGGCGGGCAGCAGGCGCAGCCGAACCACTTCGGGCGCCGCGATGATGCACATGAACTTGATCTTCCTACATCCACGCTTTTTGAGCGCCGAAAGCGCGTCGCACGCCGAGCCCCCCGTCGCCAACATGGGATCGACGAGAAGGACCGTCTTTTCTTCGATGCCTTCGGGCAATTTACAATAATATTCCTGCGGTTCGAGCGTCTTTTCGTCGCGGTACATGCCGATGTGTCCCACCCGCGCCGTGGGAAAGACTTTGTGCACGCCGTTCACCATGCCCAAGCCAGCCCGAAGAATGGGGACGATCGCAATGCTCTCCTCGGGGACGCGGAATTGGAGCGTCGTTTCGAGGGGGGTCTGCACCTCTACGGGTTCGAGTTCGAGATCTTTCATGCTCTCGTACGTCATGACGGTGGTGATCTCCTCGATGAGCTCGCGGAACTCCTTCATGCCCGTGTTCTTGTCGCGCAAGATGCTCACTTTGTGCTTGATGAGCGGATGATCGAAGATAAACACGTTGTCGTACTGTTTCATATGCGTCCTCCTGCGTCTTCGGCTTTATGATAGCACACCCGTGCGGAAAATGCAATACGATATCCGAATTTCCCGCCCTTTCCGCAAAAAAAATTCGGGAGCGGTTCAGATGTACGCGCCCTCGAAATATTCGACTTCCCCTTCCAACACGGAGGCGACGTCGAATCGGCAAGGGAGCTCCTTGCGCATGCGGTTGCAATAGCTCCATGCGATCTTGCGGTAACGCTCCCGCTTCTTTTCGTCCACTGCCTCTGCGGGAAGTCCGTATTCGTCCGACGTGCGCGCCTTTACCTCGACAAAACAATAGGTATCCCCCTTCTTCGCGATGACGTCCGCCTCGCCGAAGGGGGTCTTGTAGTTGCGTTCGAGGATCTTGTACCCGTGTTTTTTGAGATATTTTACGGTGAGTTCTTCTCCCGACCGTCCCAAAAGTTTTTTACGAAGGTCTTTCTGTGAATGGAACATATGCCGTACTCCCTGATCGCCTTGATGTGCTCCGCCGTGCCGTAGCCCACGTTGCGCTCGAATCCGTATTCGGGGTACACTTTCGCGTACTCTTCCATGAGACGGTCGCGGTACACCTTTGCAAGAATGCTCGCCGCGCCAATGGAACAGACGAGCGCATCCCCCTTGACGATGCTCTTTTGGGGAAAGGAGACGTCGAGGGTCATGTTGCCGTCCGTGAGCACGAAGTCGGGAGAGACCGAGAGCCCCTCCACCGCCTTTTTCATGCCCAGCCGCGTCGCCTGCAAGATGTTGATCTCGTCGATCGTCTTTTCGTCCACTTCGGAGACGGAATAGGCGAGCGCCACTTCCTCGATCTGCTTTGCAAGGAGCTCCCTCTTCTTTTTGGAGAGTTTCTTGCTGTCGTCGATGCCCAAAATGCGCTTTTCTTCTTCGAGCGGGAGAATGACGGCGGCACAGACGACGGGACCTGCCAAAGGACCTCTTCCCACTTCGTCCACCCCCGCCACGGCGGTGTACCCTCGCCCGAAATATTCTCTTTCGTAAGTCAGTTCATCCATCGCATTCAAACCAATCCTGCGTTTTTCATGTCTTCCGCACCGTCGAGGCAGACCCTGCCGAGCCTGCCCTTGCGGAAATCGTCGATGAGGGCGCGTTCGCCGCGTTCGTAATCGAATTCCCCGCCGCGGAGCAAAGTTCCCCTCTTTTTGCATACCTGTTCGAGCATTTCGAGGGGCGTTCCCCCCGTAATGCCGTAACGTTCTTCCAAGGCGGCGGGATATTTTCCGCCGAGTTCCTCCAAAAGACAGAGGGCGATCTCGTCCATTTCCAATATGTCGTCGTTGACGCTCCCGATGTAGGCGAGACGGCGGGCGAGGGTCTGGGCGGAAAAGGAGGGCGGCATGGTCCCGGGGGTATCCATGAGCTCGAAGCTCCCGCATTTTACCCACTGTTTGCCGCGGGTGACACCCGCTTTATCCCCCACCTGCGCTTTTTTACTGCCCGAGAGCGCGTTGATGACGGTGCTCTTGCCCGTGTTGGGGACCCCTGCGATGAGAAAGCGCAGAGGCTTGCCCGACCCCTTTTCTCTGAGACGGGCGGCTTTTTCGGCGACGAGCTCTTCCATGGCGGACTGCAAAGGGCGCACGTTGCGGGCGGTCGCATTCAGCTTGACCGCGCTCTTTCCGCTCTCTCTTACAAGAGTAAGAAGTTCGTCCGCCTTTGCGTCGGCGAGGTCGCATTTGTTGAAGAGATAGAGCACGGGTTTTTGCCCCGCAATCTCTTTGAGTTTGGGGTTATAGGTAGAGGCGGGAGCGCGCGCGTCGAGCACGAACACCACCGCGTCGCAAAGTTTTAAGTTGTCTTCCATGAGCCGCATGGCTTTTGCCATGTGCCCGGGGAACCAATGGATGAGTTTCACAAAAAGTTTTTGTCTCCTAAATTTCGCACGATTCTTTGCTCGCTTCGCTCCTTGCCCATCCATTGAGGGTGGAATAGCAAGTATTTATCCTTGGCTCCCCTGCAGGGGAGCTGTCGAGGCGTTCGCCGAGACTGAAGGGTTGCGGAAACCCTTTCGGCTCACTGCGTTCGCCACTTTCCCTTTCAGGGACAGCGAGAATGGGATCTCAAACGCGCGAACCTATCTCAATAAATCGGGTCGGTTCTTCTTCGTGATCGCGACCGACTGCTCGCGCCGCCACTTGTCGATCTCGGCATGGTTGCCGCTGCGGAGCACTTCGGGCACCGTCAGCCCGCGGTATTCCACGGGACGGGTATAGTGCGGATATTCGAGCAAATTCTCCGAAAAACTCTCCTGCACCAAGCTCTCGGGCGAGAGCACCCCGTCCACATAGCGCGCCACACAATCCGCAACCACCATGGCGGGGAGCTCCCCGCCCGTTAAAACATAGTCGCCGATCGAGAGTTCTTCGTCGATAAAGAGGTCGATCGCGCGCTGGTCGACGCCCTCGTAATGCCCGCAGAGAAGGACGATGTGCTCCCGTTCGACGAGGGAATAGACCATCTCCTGTTTGAACACCTTCCCCTTGGGGGAGAGATAAATGCGGAGGGCTTTATGGTCGGGGTCGACGGCTTCGATGGCGCTCCCGATGGGCTGCGCCGTCATGACGAGCCCCGCTCCGCCGCCGAAGGGATAGTCGTCGCACTTTTTTTGCTTGCTTTCGGTATAGTCGCGGATATTCACCGTTTCGATGGTGAGTTTCCCCTCTTTCACTCCCCTGCCGACGATACTTCCGAAGAGGGGCGTAAACATTTCGGGGAAGAGGGTCAGAATGGTGATCTTCATGATACCACCACTTCGTCGAACCGTTTTTTGCACACCGTGATGCGCGCGGCGGAAGGGTCGACGCCTGTAATGACCCCCTTCACCGCGGGAAAGAGCAGTTCCTTTCCGTCGCTATCCAAAAAATAAATATCGGTCGCGGCGGGACGGATCTCCTTCAAGACCCCCAAACGCTCGCCCTCTTCGGTGACGACTTCCGCCCCCAAAAGGTCGGCGATGTAATACCTGCCCTCGCCGGGATCGGGCGCTTCTTCGCGGGGGACGGTGAGCTCCTTTCCCCGCAAAAGTTCCGCCGCGTTGCGGTCGGGAACCCCTTTGAGCCCCAGAAATACCGCGTCCGCGCCGAAGCGTACGGAGAGGACTTTTACCTCTTCTCCGTCGAGAAAGACCCGCTTTAAGCCGCGGAAACTCTCCGCGCCGTCGGTATAGGGCTTTACCTTTACTTCGCCGCGGATGCCTTGCGGCTTTACGATGAGACCGATCGTGAGATTTTTTTCCATATCAGAACCCAAACACCCCGTCGACGATCTTGCGGATATGCGCCTGCGTCGCCTCCTTGTCCCGTTCGCTGGGAACGACGGCGACCTTTTCGCGCTCCTTGAACCGCTCGAACAGCGCGAAATAATTCTCCCGTATGAGCTTTTGCTTTTCGAGCGTCTCGTAACGCTCCTTGTCGCCGCGGCGGGAGACGCGCCGCATGCCCTCTTCGGGAGGAAGGTCGATGAAGATCGTGAGATCGGGCGTGACCGCCTCCATGGCGGGCGTGTTGAGCGAGATCACCCATTCGAGAGGGACGAACCCGCCGTTATAGGCAAAGGAGGAGAAATAGAACCGATCGCACAGCACGACCGCCCCTTCGTTCAATTTTTTGAGAATGCCGTTGAGCCCGTTGTGGATATGGTCGAGCCTGTCCGCCGCGAACAGAGCCGCGATGGTGTGTTCGTCCGCGGCGATCCTGCCCATGAGGCAGGAATGGATGAGAGAGCCGAAGGGCGAATCGGTCGGCTCGCGGGTGAGGTAGACTTCTTTCCCCCTGCTTTCGAGGTAGCCCGCAAGGGATTGGAGCTGCGTGCTCT
>CANRCY010000131.1 GCA_947629225.1 uncultured Clostridia bacterium
GGATAGATATTCCAGCAATAGGTCGCCACGTCGTAGCCTTGACCGCCGTTGAATATGACGTTGCCGTTTGCGTCCTTGACTTCGCCATACATTTTATCTTCCAAAGCATGGTAGCCGTCGAGACCGCCGTCTGCTTCGGGGTTGACACCCTCCGCATACTCAAAGCCCTTGAGATTGCCGAGGCCCATGCGCCCTTTGCCCTCGTCGCCTTCCCACGTCGTGGAGTCGATAAGGTTCGTCACGAATTGGAACTTGCAATTCGGGCGAAGCGTAAGGGTGACGGAGAATACGTTGTTCCCCTCGTTCGTGAAGAAATACTTCTCATTGCCCGAGGCAAGTCCTCTCGCGCTCTTCACCCATTCGCCGTCGTCGTTCAGCTCTGTGAGGAAGTCCCAATTCTCGCCCGGGACCGAGCCGATGACATACCACATGCGGTTGTCGGTATCGGGGGTCGCACTGCGGAATTTTGCGTAGATCGGAGTATCTTCTTCGATCGTCTTGTCGAAGTCAAAGACGTTGCCGAATGCGGCGTCCGAATACCACTGATAAAATTCGTACCCCGTTTTCGTCGGCGTCCAGCTCGAGACTTTCGTCCCCTTCTCGATCTCTTCGCTCTTGAGTTCCGTTCTTCCGTCGTACCACGTGACGGTCACTTTATCGTCGTCACCTGATTTGTCGGAGTTGGCACCGCATCCCGCAACATTCACAGCCATAGCAAAGACCATGACAAATGCAAGAACGAAGCCAAGCCACTTTTTTACTTTCATGTATCTACCTCCTTTCAATTTATCTCGCTATGCGAGTTGATCCCTTATAAAAAGTGCCGACACCCCCGCCCGATGAAGGCTTTCGGGCGGGAAAGTCGGCGATCCCCTCTCGGGGCAATGAAGGAAGTTATGAGCGACGGATACAGACATGTTCGCAAGCTCCTTTTTCATGTAAAAGAAAAGCGACACGCCATTTGCGGCAACAAAAAAAAGGATAAACCGTAACCCGAAATGCTTTTCCGAAAAAAATTTCATGCCAAAGCCTCCTTTTTTTCTTCCGCAAAAACATTTCTTATTTTATCATACCGCGATGAAAATTGCAACATTTTTTGCGGAAATTTTTCATGTCAGACCTCATTTTCATTTTAATATAATTTTATTCCGAAGATAAAAATGTTTATTATTTTCATTGGGGTATATTTTTTTGCATTTTACCCTATAATCATGCGCATAATTGCGAAAAAGTTTCTCTTGACCGTTTTTATAATTCATGATATAATCGCATTTGGTGAGCATTTATGACAAAATCTGTAACAAGTAAAGATATCGCGGAGCACTTCGGATTATCGCTTGCCACGGTCTCCCGTGCGCTCAACGACTCCGACGATATCTCACCCGAAACACGGCGGATGGTCCTTGCTTACGCCCAAGAAGTCGGCTTTATCTCCCAGCGTTCCACCTCGCTCAAAGGGACGCTCGGCATCCTTTGGGGGAAGCGTATGCAGGAAGGCACCGCGCTTGCCTCTATCGCCGCGCTCTTCTCGGACGTCGCCGTAAAATCTCGCTATAAAGTCAAGAATTTCGACATCGGCAACGACTTCGATGCCGCCACGTTCTTTGACGAGCAAAAGCTCTGCGGCGCGCTCATTTTGGGTGTCGGTTACGGCTCTCCGCTCTATCTCAAACTCAAATCCGCCACGACCCCCGTCGTGCTTTTGAACAGCCAGATCACAGGCAACAACGTCATTTCGACCGTAAAGACGAACGACATGCTCTCCGCCACCGATGCGATCTCCTACCTTATCTCTCTCGGGCATTCGCAGATCGCCTACGTCGGCGACGAAACCGACCCCTATCTCAACGCAGAGCGTTTTTCGGGGTATCTTTGCGGCTTGCAGACGAACGCCATTCCCTACCGCTTCGATCTCACCTATAATACCGACCCCTCTTACAGGGGCGGCGAGACGGCGGCAGAATACTATCTTCTCTACAACAAATTCATCACCGCGGCACTCTTTTCATCCGAAAAAGCCGCCGAGGGTTTCATCGACACCATGCAGAGGGCGGGACGCAAGATCCCGAGAGACATTTCCGTGATTTCCTTCTGTGAGTTCTCCGATGAAATGGAATTGCCCTTCGCGACCATCCGCCGCGATTGTGCGGCAATCGGTCGGCAGGCGTTTGACGTGATGAAGGCGATGCTTCGCGGCTTCCATGCGATGGAATCTACCATTCCCTCCGCCTTGATTGGCAAGGAAAAGAGTTGCGCGCCCAAGCGTCTCCCCTCCTCCACCGACGGCGATTGACGTAGCCATAAAATTTCCCCCGAAAAGGAAGGGCGGGTACACCCCCGCCCTTTTGTGTTTTCAAACGCCGAAGTGCTCCCCTGCGGTTACCCGCAGGGGAGCTTCGGACTAATGCTTATTTAGTTTCCGGGAGTAGGCGCGGGCTGAGCTTCGGGACGTTCGGTCACGAACCTAAAGCTCGGAGCATCCTGCTTCCACTCGGCAAAATATTTGCCATTGGTGGTAGGCGAAACATTATCCTCCACGCCGCTCGGATAATATGCGTTATCTGCCGCGTTGTAGACCTTCATCTGGTCTGTCGTGGTCATGGTGATGGCGATGTTGGTGTAATACTTCAAAACGAGCTGACCCTTATCCTCGCCTTCTTCCGTCTCGATGACCCATCTTGCCGTCATGGGGAACATCTGCCAGTTGCAAGGAAGTTCCTTCGTAGGATCATTGGGGTCGGGATACGTCGTGCCGGGCCAACCGAAGGAAGCAATGTCTGCGATCGTGCCAACGAGATACATCTCGTACTCTTTCTCGGGGGCTTCGAGAGGTGCGCCTTTATCGTATGTTATCTTGATGGTAACCTTCCCCTCTTTATCCTCCGTTACGTTAAGATAGAAGGTATATTTTGCGCTTGCGCCCTGTGCGACTTGGATATTGCCAAGCCCGCCGTCGATGAAGTCGCCTTGATTGACCAGATCGGACAAATCCGCAACGATATCCGTGCCCCATCCGGACTGATCGGGATACTCCCATTTCCCGCTCTGGTAGAGGAACTTGAACTGGTCGTTGGCATAGAGTGCGACCTCATCGGTAGTCCAATCACCGAGATAATCGGTGTAGCCCTTGCTCGACGTCCCCGTGCTTTCCCCTATAAGATGGAATGCAGGCAGATACTCCGTCCAGCTGCACTTCCCCAAATAGCCTGCCGAGTTGCCGTTGCCGACGACGTACCAACCCGGTGTAAGGCTGGCCTCTTCCGCCGCGCTCGCGGACAGTCCTCTCGCCGCAATGCCCGTGAGAGCCAAAGCTCCCGCCATTGCGAGAGATGCGAATGCAGTGAAACACTTCATTCTTGTCTTCATAATACGATCCTCCTAAAAAAATTTTTTATAAGTAACGCTTGCGCGTTCTTACCGATGTAAATAATGAGTTCTCAAAGCATCTCTTTTTTTTCGTGCATCATGCTTTTGTGCAAGAAGCTAAGACGCTTGAAACAGGTCTGCCATTCTTTTGCTGATAGCAATAATTAAATGTGACATAAAGATCCCCTCCTGTTAAATCGCCCGCTTCCACCGTAAAGGAGAATGTAAAGCTGGTTTGAGGACCTATCGTAGCCCATTCTTGCGAAGCATCTACGCTTTCGCCGTCCACCTTAATAGTACCTTTGATTTTTTCCGCAACAGCGGGCAAACCCGTCTTCCATGCACGACCGCCGATGATGGCTCCTTTTGAACCAAAAGCCAGCGTACAATAACTATTGGCACTGACATAAAAAGCATTTAAGAACGCCGTTGTTTCTGCATCAAGGAATACACTCTCAAAGGATACGGTGTAAGTCCCCGCCTCTTTCACAATCAATCCCACATAATTGTTGGGATTGAGTTGGCTATTCTCAACAAAATACACTTTCGATCCGTCAGTCTGCAATTCATACGGCGTTCCTGCCACCGTGGCAGCCTCTTGCCCCTTATCATATTTTACCTTCATAGGGTTCTTGCAGAGAGAGCAGGTCGCATCCAGCTCGCCGCCTTCGGCAACGACTTCGGGAGCCGCGCTGTAAGAAAAGATCGGCGTACCCGTGTGTTCTTGGGATATCGGGATGACGAGGCTTGTTTCATCTTCGATCAACTGCGTACCATCTTCATCCGAATATTTTCTTTCGCAGTTATAGCATGTATAGTAACGATGCGTTCCCGCCGCAACGCAGGTCGCGGGAACTTCGGGAATTTCTACAACGGTATGCTCGAGCTTGGCAATGGTGAGCTTTTCCATCGTGGTCGTCTCGCTTCCATCTACGTTGGCATAGAGGATATCCGAGGACTCGTTATCGCAGGTCCAATAGACCTTCGTACCTGCATTGTCGCAGGTGGGCGCAACGGCGTCGTGCTTCGTCATCTGATGCCCGTTCGCCTTAATAGTGAGTTCGGTGAGCGTTTCCGTCCCCTGCTCGTTCGCATAATACACGGTCGCGGCTTCGCGCG
>CANRCY010000132.1 GCA_947629225.1 uncultured Clostridia bacterium
CGGGTCCGAGGGAGTTCTTCCAGAGATAGCGATTTTCGAGGCTGTTGCCCTCGACGACGCACCCGCCGGGGAAGCGCAAAAAGGCGGGTTTGAGTTCCTTCATGAGCTCCACGAGGTCGCGGCGGAACACCCCCCTGATCGCATTTTCGGGGATCATCGAGAACGCGTCGAGATGGACCGTCCCGCTCCCCGAGAGCACAAAGCAGAAATCGGCTTTTTCGGCGTCCGTCTTTGCTTTCAGACGGAAGGAATACCGCCGCCATCTGCCGTCCGCTTTGATCCTGATCTTTTTTTCGGCGAGCGCAACGCCGCCGCGATAGACGCCCACCGTCGCCCTGCCCCTGTACTCGTACGAGCGCACCCAGAGCGAAACGTTGTATTTCATGCCTTTGGTGAGGTAAATGCCGTCGTACGCCTTGTTGCGCACTCCCGTGCCCGCCGCCGCTTTCAGGCGAAGATAGTGCGGGTTTTCGGGAAAGAGCGGACGGTCGGATTTGATTTTGAGCTCGTTCGCCGTCCCCGCGGGATAGGACGTCCAGCCGTATGCTCCGTCCTGTTCCACGACATACCTGTCCCATTCGCCGTGCACGTCCTTTGCCTCGAAGTTGCGGTTTTCGAGCATTTCGGCATACAGACCGCCGTCGATGCAGTAGTTGAGATCCTCCAAAAAGAGCCCCACCGTTCTCGTGTGAAGCGGAAGTTTATCCTCTTGCGAAATCGAAATCTTCATACGATCTCCTTGCCGTTTCCGCAAAAAACGGCTTACGGTTGCGTTTTACGGCGGATATTATACCAAAAATTTCCGCACATGACAAGCTTTTTGCGCCGCTATCCCGAAAAAAAGCCCTTTCCGCGGGGAGAGGGCAGCTTTTTTCGCTCCTATTGGGCTTGTTCGATGGAGTGCGCGATAAAGGTGATATGGTCTGCGGCGCGTTCGAGATTTCCCACGAGATTGATGGAGACGTTGGAATTTTGCGGCTGACACTTGCCCTCGTTGAGGCGTTCGATGTGCGTCTCGATGAGGATGCGGCGCTCCCTGTCGATCTCGTCTTCGAGCGCGTCCACCTCGGCGAGCTTTCCGCGGTCGCGGAAGAGGAAGGTCGCGAGGGAGACCACATACAGCTTTTTGAGCTTTGCGTACATGCCCTTGAGCATTTCGAGGAAATCTTCGGAAAATTCGAGGTTGTCCTCTTTATAGTGTTCGGTATATTTCGTCACGTTGTCGGCGAGTTCGCCGATACGCATGATGTCGTTGAGCACATAGTGAAGAGACGAGACGGTGCGCTCCTCCTCCATGACGAGGGAAGAAGAGGAGAGCTTTACGAGATAGGAAACGGCAAGACGGTTCATCTTGGCAAGCTCGGCGTTCTTCACGTCCACCTTCTCTTTGACCGAAACGTCCTTGGAGAGGAAGGCTTCGAAAGCGTCGTCCATGGCGTTCATCGCATAGGTGAACGCCTTGCCCGTCTCTTGGTAGAGATGCCCCAAGGCGACCGAGGGAGAGCGCAGGAGACGCTCGTCGAGGTCGCCGAAAATGGGGATTTCGGCGGGCTCTGTCTGCTTTTTCTCCCGCACGAGACGATCTGCGATCCACACGAATCCCTTGATGAAGGGCAAAAACAGAAGAGTATTGATGACGTTGAACAGGGTATGGAAGGTCGCGATCTGGAAGGTGGGACCAAGCCCCGTCTTTCCGAACACGGTGATGTTTGAAGGGAAAATGGAAGCAAGAACGGTATCGGCAAATCCCCGCCAGCACATGAGGACGATCATGAAGATGACCGCGCCGAAAAAGTTGAACATAAAGTGGATAAGGGCGGCGCGTTTGGCGTTGGGCGATGCGCCGAGCGAGGAGATGAGTGCCGTGACGCAGGTGCCGATATTCGACCCGATGATGATGTAGAGCGCGGCGTTCCCGCCCCCGCCGATCGTGATGCCGAGGCTCGCCATCGTGATGATGATGGCGTTCACCGCCGTGGAAGATTGCACGAGCGCCGTGATGAAAATGCCGATGAGAAGCAGAAGGAAGGGATTCTTGATGGCGGAGAGGAGGTTCGAAACCATTTCGAACTGTTCCGACCCCTGCTCGAAGGTCAGTGCGCCCGACATGAGTTTGAGCCCCACGAAGATGAGCCCGAACGCCGCAATGACGTTGCCGACCGACTTCATCTTCTCGTTTTTGGAAAACATTGTAATGAGCACGCCCACCGCCGCCAGCCCGAGGAAGAGCGCCGTGATGTCCGACCCCGCAAGGGCGATGACCCAAGCATTCAGGGTCGTGCCGATGTTTGCGCCCATGATGATGGCAGTCGCTTGGAAGAGAGTCATGATGCCCGCGTTCACGAGACCGACCACCATGACCGTCGTAAAGGCGGAGCTCTGCCCGAGGATCGTCATCACAGTGCCGATGCCGACCCCCGCAAAACGGCTTTTGGCGGTTTTGTTGAGCATCTTTTGCAGCTTTCCGTGCGCGATCTTCGTCATGTTTTCGGAGAGAAGATGCATCCCGACCAAAAACGTGCCCACGCCGCCGAGGATCTGCATGACGATCTTAACGATATCCCACCAAGACATAGTTTTCTCCCCCCGCCGCTTACTCCCCTATCGGCAGACATTTACCGACAATTATTATACGCATTCGTGCGATACTTGTCTCTTGCATTACAATATATTGAAATCAATATGTTGAATTTATCTTCGGAACAGCCGATTTCTGCACAAAAAGCACTTTTTTTGAAGGATATTATATACTTAGACAATTATCAAAATAAATAAAACGGATATTTAGACAAATGTCAAAATAATGCTTTCGAGGAAGAATAAAAAAAGGCGGGCAAAATTGCTTGCCAATCGGGGGAAGGTTTGTTATAATATTATCGCTGTAAAGGCGAAAGCGAGGCGTAGCGCAGTTTGGTAGCGCGCTTGGTTCGGGACCAAGAGGTCGTGGGTTCAAATCCCGTCGCCTCGACCAAGAGAGGGCGTGGACATTTGTCCACGCCCTCTCTTGTATGGTGGGGTGTGTACCGCGACCTCTTTCGGCACGAACCAAGAATGTTTAAGGGCTCCCGAAAAAGATTGCAAAGCAAGATTTTTCGGGAAGAGGAGCAACAACGGAGCGCACTTGCCCTTTCTGCTTGCGGAAAGGGCTCAAAGCGGAGTTTGTTGCGACGAGGGACCAAGAGGTCGTGGGTGGTTTTTCCAAATGTGCGCCGCCAAAGGCGCAAATCCCGTCGCCTCGACAAGCCCTTTCTGCTTGCGGAAAGGGCTCAAAGCGAAGTTTGTTGCGACGAGGGACCAAGAGGTCGTGGTTCATGGATGCGCGCGTTCGGGTGGTAGAACGTGCTTAAACGTAGCAAGATTCCCTCGGAGAGCCGCTTTTCGAACTTCGTTCTTCCTTGTACGCCTCGGAATGACGCACGGACATGATCTTCATTTGTCATTTCGACCCGCGCTCTTTCCTGTCGTTTCGTTTCAGGGGCGGGGTTTCTCCTTGGCGCCCCAGTAGGGGAGCTGGCGAGGCGTTAGCCGAGACTGAGGGGTTTTCAGAAACCCTTTCCCCCGCTACGCGGGTACTTTCCCTTTCAGGGACAGCAAGGGGTTTCTCCTTGGCGCCCCTGTAGGGGAGCTGGCGAGGCGTCAGCCGAGACTGAGGGGTTTTCGAGAACCCTTTCCCCCGCTACGCGGGTACTTTCCCTTTCAGGGACAGCAAGGGGTGAAAGTTTTTTATCTCCTTCAAAAAAAATCCTCTCAATTCGCTTGACTTTTCCCGTGGAATCGCATATAATAAAATCAGTTAAAGTAAAGCAGGGCGCCCCATTGGCTTTCTTTTCGCGTAGGCAGAACCTACGCTCTTTCTTTTTTATAAGCGAAAACAGGTTTCCTCTTCGGGGAAACCTGTTTTGGTTTGCGGAACCGATTATTCCTCTTTTCTGTATTTGAGCGCGTAAACCGACTTCGGCGCGGTCTTTACCGCTTTGACGGGTCTGCCGCGGCTCGAAGTGACGTCGATGGGAACGTCTTCGGTGGAAATTTCGAGCATGCCGTCTTCCGTATCGACGGCGAGCAGATAGGGCACGGTGACATAGTCGGCAAAGAGGATACTCTCCCCCTCTTTGAGCGCGGCAATGCGCACGCCCTTGCAATTTCGGTTGAGCGGGTCGATCTGCGCCGTGATGACGCGTTTGAACCGTCCGCCCGAGATCGCCGTTACGATCTCTCCCTCGCCGTCGATCTGCGAGGCGAAGATCACCCGATCGCCCTCCTTCACGTTCATGCCGCGCACGCCGCCCGCAATGCGCCCCTGCGTGGGAATGTCGTCCTTCTTGGCGTTCAGGCACATGCCTCCCTCCGTCACGAAGAACACCGTTTCGCCCTCGTCGGGAATATCCGTCTGCACGCACACGACCG